>JAFQJK010000065.1 GCA_017415005.1 Rikenellaceae bacterium | reverse complement strand
CTCGGCGATGCGGTGATCGGTGAGGACACGATCGAGATACCGGTGCTCTATGGCAAATACGATTTTCCGCTTACGTTCAAGGCGAACGTACGCTACGACGGCGACATCGACAAGGTGATCGGCGTTGATTTCAACGAGGAGATCACGCTCGGGAGCATTGACGAGACATCCAAGTTCATGGTGCTTGCGCGCAGCGGGCTCACCCGCACCTATGTGATCGCCGCCCGGGCCGCCGAGCTCGACGAGAGCAACTATATCGCGCCGGACGTGACGTTCGCGAGCGTGACCCCGGGTGTCGAGATGCTGCCCCGGGCCGATGTCGCGGTGAGCTCGCAGAGCAGCGACTACACGCTGCTGATGGTCGGGCAGGCCTATCCCGTGACGCTCACGCCCCGGTTCACGCTCCCGGAGGGGGCCTACTTCGAAGGGTTCGGGAACGGCGAGACGGCGATGACCTTTACGGACGCCACGACGGTCGTTCCGGTCGAGGTGGTGGCCCAGAGCGGGGCGGCGCGCACGTGGAACGTGCGGCTCAGCGGCGTTGAACCTGTGAGCGCGTCGGATGCCGGCGTGGCGCAGGAGGCGCTCGACCGGACCGCCGTGCGGCCGCAGAGCTTCGTGGCGGCTGCGCCGGACATGACGATCGACCGCTATGTGAACAGCGGCAGCGACCGGATCGAGCTGGCAGTGCGGGCGACCGCGGGCGGCACGGTGACCTTCCCGCTCGACGTGACGCTCCACCTGGAGGCGGCCGAGGGGGCCTGGATCGCCGAGCTGGCCCGGGATACGACGATGCGGTTTGCCGGATATGACGATGTGAAGCGGTTTCGTGTGGTCAATCCTGCGGCGGGACTGGTGCGCGAGTGGACGATCGTGCTGGCGCCCTGGAGGGACAATGCCCCGGTGATCGAGACCTTTGCCTATGAATATACGGCCCCGGGTGGCGGGGCGGTGCTCGATCCGACGGCGACGGTGATCGATGCGAGCGCCTCCCAGGTGTGGCTTGCGATGACCTCGCTCGATGAGACGCTCGGCGCGGCGTGGAAGCTCACGCTCAGCGACGTGCGGATCGGCGTGCCCGAGGGCGCCTCGACCAGCTATGCCACGCCTGTCGAGTGGAGCGGGGCCGAGGGCTGGAAGGCCCGGAAAGAGATCCGCGTGACGGCCGAGGACGGCACGGAGCGCGTGTGGACGCTGGGGCTGCTCGATACGTCGGCTCCCAGGTCGTCCGCCTGTGCGATCACGGCGCTGCGGATCGAGAGCTACCGTCCGCTGGAACTGACCGGGTTCGACCCCGCGACGCCGGTGACCATCGATGAGGCGGCGCGCCGGGTGACGCTGCACGTGGTCGAGGACGACGCCTCGTCGTACCCGCTGACGGTGGTGCCCTACATCGCCGTGTCGGATCATGCGACGATCCCGGCGCGTCCGCTGGGGACCGAGCCGCTCGTCTTCGCGCGCTACAATGCGGAACTGCCGGTCGAGGTGCGGGCACAGGACGGGACGACCGCCGTGTGGACCGTGGCGCTCGAGGTTCCCCAGCGCGCCGATGGCAATGAGATCGAACAATTCGAGGTGAGCGGCCTGCCTGCCGGTTTCATGCCGAGGGTCGATATCGACCCTGCGGCGTCGACCGTGACGGTGACGCTCGATGTTGTGGCGGGAGCCGGTGCGCTCCGTTCGCTTGACTATCGGATGACACTCTCGCCGGCGGCTACGGCCGATATGGCCGGGAGCGGGACGCTGGAGTTCGCGACGATGCGCGAGACGAAATCCGTCACCGTGACCTCGCAGAGCGGTCAGACGCGGTTGTGGACCGTGCAACTGGTCTGCACGCCGCAGTTGCCCAATCCGGACATGGCGTATTGGGTCGATGCTCCGGAGGGTAAGTGGCAGAATCCCTACGGGTGGATGACGGCCAACAACAACTTTGTGGTCGGTACTAGGGAGGGCGACGGTACGACGGGGGGCTCCGACAGGGCGGCCGTGCTGACGACCAGCTCGACGCTCGGCAAGATCGCCTCGGGTTCGCTCTATCTCGGCGAGTTCAAGTTCGACCTCGGCGGCGCGCTGGCCGATCCGCCCAAGCTCACCTGGTTCGGGATACCGTTTGCCGCGACGGCGCGCGTGGTGGCTCTCGAGGCCGACATCAGCTATCACTCGGGCGGCGGTGGCGACATGGGCTCGATCTCGATCGAGCTGGTCAACCATGACCAGCAGGACAAGACCTACGAGTACCACGGCGTGACGACCAAGCCCCGTACGGACAATACCGCGACACCGGTGGCTACGGGCTACCGCAAGATCGGTCCGCAGGCCGGCGACGGTGTGATCCGGGTCGAGGACGGCAAGTGGACCCGGATCCGGATCCCGCTCACGTACGGCAGCGATGCCGACCCGGCCTACACCCATCTGTCGGTGGCGTTCGCGTCGAGCTGGCAGGGCGATATCTTCACCGGGGTCAAGGGCTCGGAGCTGAAGGTCGACAACGTACGCATCATTTATGAATAATCGCGCGGGCAGCAGGCGCGTATCAAACGTTAGGATATGAGACGATTTTTAATGTTGCTCGGGGTGTTGGCGCTGGCCGCAACGACGGTCATGGCGCAGAAGCCCAGGCGGGAGAAGAAGCCGCAGGTGGTTCCGCAGCGGTTTATCGTAGGGGTGCACAGCGGCATCGATATCGGCGGGGCCGTACCCTGGCCCCCGGGCAAGATCGGCGGCCAGAGCAAGATGAAGGCCGTGCCGCACCTGACGCCGGCGCTCGGCCTCTCGTGGACGACCATCTATACGCAGCAGTGGTCGGCCAGCCTCGAGGCGACATACAAGACCGTGTCGCTCGACGCGACGGCCTGGGTCACGGACCAGATGTTCAAGGATGTCGAGAGCGGCCTGATCAAGCACTTTCGCGGGACGACCGACATCACGATGGGTTTCTCGATGATCGAGGTGCCGCTCTACCTGCGGTACACGTTCCGCGACGGCAACAACCGCGTGATGCTCGGCGGATACTACTCGTACGTGATAAAGGGCAAGTTCAGGGCCAACCCCCTGAAGGGCACCCTCACCTCGGACCCGTCGAGCAACGACCCGAACGATTACGACCCGGTGGCTCCGGGCGACCAGGTCGAGCAGGACTTCAGCGATTACCTGTCGAAATGGGATGCGGGCGTGATCCTGGGCTACGAGCGGGCGCTCTTCCCGCGCGTGACGCTCAGCGGACGCTTCATGATGGGGTTCAAGGACATCTTCAGGCGCGACTCGAAGTATCTCGACTACAAGATGCTCCATATGCGCGGGACGCTCGTGCTGAGTTACCAGTTCATGCGGAAGTAGCTCCCCCGGAAGAGGGCCGGAGTGAACGACTTAACAATTACTTAAAGGGGTAGCCTTCGCAGGGCTATCCCTTTTTTCGTACATTCGCAGACTGTGCCGGGCAGATTGGCCGGGGCGCGTGCGCGGCGCTTCGCCCCGCGGCGGGAGGCAGGCCGGCTTTGCATGGGTTGTCCGGCGGCGTGTCTTACAGGTGTGCGGCGCGGCCGTAATGGTGAGTATGTTAAGCGGGGCCGGTGCCCGTACTGTAAAATGTTTGGCTGATGATGCCTGTGCAGGTGCAATCGCTGTTTTTCCAGGTGCTCGTGATCCTCGGGGCGCTCGGTCTCTTCCTCTTCGGCATGAAGACGATGAGCGAGGCGCTGCAGCGTATCGCGGGGGGGCGGCTGCGCTCGGCGCTCGCCTCGATGATGCAGACCCCGGCCCGGCAGGTGCTCGTGGGGATGGCGCTGACGGCCATTGTCCAGTCGTCGAGCGCGACGACCGTGATGATCGTCAGCTTTGTCAACGCCGGACTGCTCAACCTGTTGCAGTCCATCGGCATGATCATGGGGGCCAATGTCGGGACGACGGTAACGGCGTGGATCATCGCGCTGTTCGGCTTCCAGGTCGACGTGGGCATGGCGGCCATACCGCTGATCGCCGTCGGGTGTCCGCTGCTTTTCTCGCGCCGTGACAAGGTGAAGGCGTCGGGTAACATTATCATCGGTTTCGCGCTGCTGTTCCTGGCCATTACGATCCTCAAGACGGTGATGGGCGGTTTTACCGGCGATCCGCGGTTCGTCGATTGGCTGGGCGCGCTCGGGCATCACGGCTTCTGGTCGTTGCTCATGTTCATGGGGGTGGGGCTCGTGCTGACGGTCGTGATCCAGTCGTCGAGCGCGATGATCGCGCTGACGATCATCATGTGCTCGAACGGGTGGATCCCGTTCGAGTACGGGTTGGTCATGATCCTCGGCGAAAACATCGGGACCACATCGACGGCCAACATTGCGGCCAGCGTGACCAATACCAATGCGCGGCGTGCCGCGCTGGCCCACGCGGTGTTCAACGTGATCGGGGTCGTTTGGGCGTTGCCGCTCGTCCCGGTGTCGGCCGAAGGTATTGCGGCGCTGTTCGTGGCCCTCGGGGGGGCGTCGCCGGTCGCCGACCCGACCGCAGCGCCCGTGGCGATGGCCCTGTTCCATACGCTGTTCAATGTGCTCAATACGCTGTTGCTGGCGGGGTTCATCCCGCAGATCGCGTCGCTCGTCACGGGGATCATCCGGGGGCGGGCCGCGTCGCCGGCGGCGCTGCGCCATATCGGCCCTACGCTGCTGTCGACCGATGGTATCTCGCTGATCCAGGCCCAGAGCGAGCTCCGGGCTTTTGCAAGGCGTGCCACGCGAATGTTCGGAATGGTGCGGAATTTGTTCCGCGAGACCAACGCCGACCGCTTCGGCGAGCTGATGGCGGCCCTCGGCGCCGGGCAGCGTGAGAACGCCCGCTTCAGGCAGGAGTACAGCGCGTACCTTGCGCGCGCCCTGCAGGAGGATGTCGGTGCCGAGGCCAAGCAGGATATACAGGTCATGTCGCGCCTGGCTGCCGATATCGAGATCATGTCGGACAGCGCGTACAGCATTGCCAAGCTGATCCGCACCAAGAAGGAGAAACGCATCTGGTTCGCGCAGCAGATGCGCGATGACCTGAACCGTATGTTCGACCTCGTGGACGAGGCGCTCGCGGTGATGAACGCCAATGTCGGCGATCTGCGCGGCAGGGCTGCCGGCCTCGCCGGCGCGCTCGGGATCGAGGAGCGCATCGACGCGCTGCGGACCGAGCTCAAGGAGCATTACCTGCACCTGTGCGGCGACGAGGAGGCCAACTACCAGGCGACGATCATGTTTGCCGACCTGGTGACGCACGTCGAGCTGCTGGCCGATGCGATCGTCCATATTTCGGAAGATGCACAAGAGATTACGAGCCATGAATGACCAACTTTTACTGGGAGCAAGGCTGGGTGTACGGATCACCTACCTCCCGCAGACCTCGTCGACCAATGACGTCGCCCGCAGCGGCGACTACCGCGACGGCGACCTGATCGTCGCCGGCGAGCAGACTGCCGGACGGGGACAGCGCGGCAACGGGTGGGAGAGCGCTGCGGGCGAGAACCTGACCTTTTCGCTGGTGCTCGAGCCCGACTTCCTGCCGGCCGAGCGTCAGTTCTACCTGTCGAAGATCGTTACGGTGGCGCTCGCCGACCTGCTCGCCAGGCATCGCGTTGCGGCCCGGATCAAATGGCCCAACGACATTTATGTCGGCGACCGGAAGATCGTCGGCATCCTGATCGAGAACGACGTGATGGGCGCGGCGCTTGCGCGCAGCATTGTCGGGGTCGGACTCAACGTCAACCAGACAGTGTTCGGCCCGATGGCCGTCGTGCCTACCTCGATCCTGCTCGAGACGGGTGAGCGTCATTCGCGGATGCAGCTGCTCGACGAGTTCTACCACCTGTTCCGCATCCGTTACCACCAGCTCCGCGAGGGCGACCTGACCGAGATCGACCGCATGTACCATGAGCGGCTTTACCGCCGCGATGAGCAGCACAGCTTCCGGCTGCCGGGGGGCGGGGCGTTCCGCGGGACGATCCGGCGCGTGGCTCCCTCGGGCGAGCTGCTGATGGAGCATGAGGACGGTGCGATGGGGCGCTACCTGTTCAAGGAGGTCGAGTACGTGATCCCGTAGCCGGATGTTTGCCGGCGGATGTGCGGCCGGGTGAGGTTGGTGTCTCGGTATGCCGGGGCCGAGCGCGATGCGACCCGACCGGTCGGCGAGTGTGCCTGCATGAGGCCGGACGGGGCTTTGCCGGGGGCTTGCGGCGCGGCCATCGTGCGACAGGGTATGAGAGAGCGGTAGCCGGAGAAATGAATATCCCGGGCCTTGCGGAAGGTCCGGGATATTTTTATCGTTAGCAGGGCGCTTGGGCGGGTAGGTACGGAAGGAGTGCCCGCGTGTCCGGAGGCCGGTGTCCGGCCGGTTTAGCATTTGGGCGCTACGGGGATCTTCTGTACACGGGCCTCGTGGCGACCGCCTTCGAACTCCGTGGCCAGGAACATATCGACGATGTCGGTGGCTACCGTGTTCTCGATAAAGCGCGCCGGGAGCGCACAGACGTTGGCGTCGTTGTGGGCCCGGCCGAGCCGCGCGATCTCGGGCAGCCAGCAGAGCGCCGCGCGGATGCCCTGGTGCTTGTTGAGCGTGATGGCGACACCCTCGCCGCTGCCGCAGAGCGCGATGCCCCGCGTGAGCTCGCCCGCCTCGATGGCCGTAGCCAGCGGGTGCGCATAGTCGGGGTAGTCGCAGCGCTCGGGATTGTCGCAGCCGAAGTCGTACACGTCGTATCCCAGGCTGTCGAGGTAGCCCACCAAGAACTCTTTCATCTCGTATCCCGCGTGGTCGCTCGCGATTCCTATTTTAGGCTTGTCCATATTCGCAATATATTTTGTATTTTGTCATGCCGGACCCTAAGTCCGGCCCAAAGATAGTGATTTTGATCGAAAATGTTTGGGCGGTGCAACAATATGTTGCCGGCGTGCATCCTAACAAACGAAGAACCCTTAATCGCAGACGGTGACCGAGAAGCAGATCATTGAGGGCTGTCAGGCCGGTGACCCGTCGGCCCGGCGCGAGCTGTACGAACGCTACGGCAGCAAAATGCTGGGCGTCTGTCTGCGCTATGTCCGTGACCGCGAGACGGCGCACGACCTGCTTCACGACGGTTTTATCACAATCTATACCAAAATCGGCGATTACCGGGGAGAGGGGGCCTTCGAGGGGTGGATGCGGCGCATTTTTGTCAATATCTCGCTGGGGTACCTCAGGCGGCAGCGCCCCATGCTCGGGGCGGAGGCCGCGGCCGAGAGCCGTACGCTGAGCGACGACGGGATTTCGGCCCTCGAACGGCTGTCGGCCGAGGAGCTGCTGGGGATGTTCGGGCAGCTGGCCGAAGGGTACCGCGTCATCCTGAACCTGTACGCGGTCGAGGGTTACTCGCACAAGGAGATCGGCGAGCTGCTCCACATCAGCGAGAACACCTCGCGCTCGCAGTATTCGCGGGCCCGCGGGCGGCTGCAGGAGCTGCTGCTCAGGCAGCGCGAGCGCGAGCGGGCGTCGCTGGACGGGGCCGCGCACGAGCCTGAGTGACCGGGCGCCGCGGGGAATGGGAGGCCGGGACCGTATGCGATCCGTGGCAGGGATTATGAAAGCATAACAGAACAACGCAAGGAAATATTGTCTGGAATGGGCAAAGATCGTTTTGACGAATTACTCAGAGAGAAGCTGGAGGGATTGGAAGCCGTGCCGCGGGCCAGCGCGTGGGACCGGATCGAGGCCGACCTGGCCGGCCGGGTGCCCGTGGCCGTGCCGCGTCGCCGGTTGTGGCTGCGGGGTGCTGTGGCTGCCGCGCTGATCCTCGGGGTGCTCGTGACCGGACTGACCTATCTGTTGCGCCCCGTGGAGCCGGTGGCGGTGCCCCTTGCGGCGTCCGGTCCGGGCAAGCGGGATCAGGGCCGGGGTGAGCTGAGGCTGACCGAGGAGAGCCGTGCCGAGGTGCTGGCGGCCGTGGAGGCCCGGCGCTCGCAGGCCGGGACCGGAAGGTCCGGACGGGTTGCCGGTACGGAGTCGGCGGCAGACCGGCTGGCAGCGGCGGTGGCCGGGCATACGGCGCAGGCCGGTAGGGTGGCGGCGGATCTGCCGTCTGAGCGTGCGAAGCCGGGGGAAACGCCCGGGCAGGACGCCGACCGGGTGACCGGCGTCCCGGCGATGGGGCGCATGGGAGTTGCCGGCCTGATGGCGACCAATGGAACGGTGCAGCGTGCCGGGTTCGACCGCAGCCCGGCACGGAATGCGGCAGGGCGTAAGCCCGGCATATACCGGCGAACGACGCTGCCGTCGCGCTGGAGCGCGGGCATCTTTGCCGGCGGACTGGGGGGCTCGACCCACGTGAGCGGGGCAGGACCTCGGGCGGTGGCTATGATGAGCTCCATGGGTATCGAGGAGGTCTATGACCGTAAGTACCTGGCTATGATGAACGCTGCGTCGGCCAGCGTGAAGCTGGACCACAAAATGCCCATCTCGGCCGGAGTCAGCGTGCGCTGGCGCCTGTCGCCGCATTTCGGTGTCGAGACGGGGCTGATCTATACCTATCTGGAGTCGGGGGCCGAGGCTGACGGGGCCGGTGTGTTCGGTTACCGGATCAAGCAGCGGCTGCACTACCTCGGGTTGCCGCTCTCGGCGGTCTACACTGCCTTCGAACGCTCGCGGTTCGAGCTTTATGCCCGGGGCGGGGTGATGTTCGAAAAATGCCTGTCGGCTACGCAATCGCGCCGGGTGGGCATTCCCGGCGGCGGGTTCGGGCCGGCCGAGACCTTCGACCTCAATGCCGGGGGGCTCCAGGTGTCGGTGGGACTCGGGCTCGGAGCCTCCGTCCGGTTGGCCGGGCCTGCCTCGATCTATCTCGAACCGGGTGTGAATTACTACATTCCCGGGAACCAGCCCGATAGCTACCGGACCGAGCATCCGTGGAATTTCAGCCTGCGGGCGGGTTTCCGTTTCGATTTTTAGCGTGGCGTGCAACGTCCGGCGCGGGAACGGCATCACTATGTTACAAATCACCAGAAACAAAACCAATCTTTTTATGAACTCAATTCTGAAACGTTTCGGGCTTTTCGGCCTCGTGGTGGCGCTGGCCACAGGATTCGCTTCGTGCAATAATGATGACGACAGAGAACCGTATTGGGCCAGCTACGGCGTGGTCCGGGAGACGCAGGAGAGTTACGACATCGTGCGTGACGACGGCAAGGTGCTCTATGTCGAGGTCAACCAGAGCAACCAGCGCGTCGAGGACGGGCAGCGGGTGCTGGCCAACTATGCGATCCTCGGCGACGAGCCGGACGGATTCCGGGTCAAGCTTTATGCGCTCTACGATGTCCTGACCAAGAAACCCGTGTCGCAGAGCTTTATCGACGCTGATAAGCTGCATCGGACCGACAGCATCGGGGTGGACCCGATCATCACGAACGACGCTTGGTTCGGGGGTAATTTTCTGAACGTCTATTTCACGATCCTGCATTCGAACTCGTCGCAGCAACATTTCATCAATCTGGTGTACGACGATCTGAAGTCGACGGCCGATGAGCTTTTCTTCGAGCTGAAACATAACGACTATGACGATCCGCGCCGGATGTATGGTACCGGGGTCGTTTCGTTCGACCTGTCGGGCCTGATGCCTGCGGGCCGGGATAAGGTGAAGGTGACGCTCACGTGGACCGATTACGACGGGTATGTGCACTCGATCAGCGGCGATTACGTTCCCGGAACGTCGCAGCCTGTACCTTCCTCTTTGTCGGTGGCGGGGCAGCTACAACTGTCCGTGCAGTGACGCTTTATATATTATATAATTTAAGATAAGAGGGACCCTCCGGGGTCGAAGGGAGTCTGCCGGTGATGGCAGACTCCCTTTGGTTTTCTCAGGTGGGGTGCAGGCGCGCTGCCTGGGCGGCGGCTGGTTACCGCCGGCGACCCCGGTGGACAAAACACAATGGTCCGCCCTCGCAGACGGGGGCGGACCGTGGAGGCGCTGTGCCGGTAACGGCTTGCGCGATATTGTCACCTTCCCGCTCTATCCTGTGCATATGGGTCGCCGGGGAGGGATTTCCTCTATCGGGAAGCTATTTGTGGCGCGTGTAGAGCTCCCGCTCGAGGTCGGCGATCGAGTAGCCTTTCGAGACGAGCAGTACGAGCAGGTGGTAGATGAGGTCCGAGGCCTCGTAGATCAGGCGCTCGTCGTTGCCGTCGATGGCCTCGATCACGGTTTCCACAGCCTCCTCGCCCACCTTCTGGGCCATTTTGTTGACACCCTTGTTGAACAGGTACGTCGTGTACGATCCTTCGGGCATATCACGGTGACGCTGCTCGATCACGGCCTGCAGGTAGCGGATGAAGCCTTCGGTCTCGGGCTCTTCGTTGCTCGTTGCGAAGCAGGTCTTCGTGCCGTTGTGGCAGACCGGCCCGGCGGGAATGGCGCGGATGAGCAGCGTGTCGCGGTCGCAGTCGACGGCGATCGACACAACGGTGAGGAAGTTGCCGCTCGTCTCGCCCTTGGTCCAGAGCTTTTGGCGCGTGCGGCTCCAGAAGGTCACCTTGCCCTCCTTCACGGTCTTGTTGTAGGCCTCTTCGTTCATGTAACCCAGCATCAGTACCTGCAGGGTGTTCTGGTCCTGGATGATGGCCGGGACCAGTCCGTCGCCGTTCTTCACGGCGTCGAATTCGCTAAATGGTATCATATTCTGACGTTAATGTTTTGTTCGGCTAATTGACGCTTGAGGTCGGGAATGGCGATCTCGCCGTAGTGAAAGATGCTGGCGGCCAGCGCGGCGTCGGCTCGCCCCACGGTGAGCACCTCGGCGATGTCTGCGACGCTTCCTGCGCCGCCCGAGGCGACGATCGGGATCGAGAGCATCTCCGAGAGGCGTGCGAACGTGTCGCACGGGTAGCCGTTCTTCGTGCCGTCGTGGTCCATCGAGGTGAAAAGTATCTCGCCCGCGCCACGCTCCTCGGCCTCGCGTGCCCAGCTGAAAAGCTCCTTGTCGGTGGGCCGCTTGCCGCCGTGCGTGGTGACGACCCAGCGGCCGTCGATCGTTTTGGCATCGATGGCCACTACGATGAACTGGCTGCCGTAGCGCGAGGCGATGTCGCTCACAAGCTGCGGGTTACGTACCGCAGCGCTGTTGACCGTCACCTTGTCGGCTCCGGCCTTGAGCAGCAGGCCCGCATCCTCGACCGAGCCGATGCCCCCGCCCACGGTGAACGGGATGTTTATGCCCGCGGCGATCTTCTCGACGAGCTGGGCGAAGGTCTTGCGGCCTTCGAGCGTCGCGCTGATGTCGAGGTAGACCAGCTCGTCGGCCCCCTCGTCGGCATAGCGGCGGCCGAGCTCGACCGGGTCGCCCACGTTTTGCAGGCCGAGGAAGTTGATGCCCTTGACCGTCTGTCCGTCCTTGATGTCGAGGCAGGGAATTATCCGTTTTGCAAGCATGATTCGAGGTCTTTGAGTGAGATGCGTCCTTCGTAGATCGCCTTGCCGACGATCACGCTGCGCAGGCCCATCGCGTCGAGGCGCAGGATGTCGTCCATCGAGCTGATGCCGCCGCTGACGGTGATATCGACCGAGGGGAAACTATTTTGTAACTTTTCATACAGATCGAAGGTCGGGCCTTGCAGCATGCCGTCCTTCGATATGTCGGTGCAGATCACCTGCGAGAGGCCCTGCGGCAGAAACTTTTCGACGAGTTGTTCGATCGTGAGTTCCGACTCCTGCAGCCAGCCGTGCGTGGCGATGCGGCCGTTCTTGGCGTCGGCGCCGAGCACGATCCGGGCCGGGCCGAACTCATCGAGCCATGCGGCCATGCGCTCGGGCTCGGTGACGGCGATGCTGCCGCATATGGCTCGCCGGGCGCCGTTGTCGAAGACGGCACGCAGCGCGTCTGCACTCTTGATACCGCCACCGTATTGCACCTCGAGCGAGGTGTTCTCTGCGATGCGGCGCAGTACGGCGAGGTTCACCGGGGCCGAGGTCTTGGCTCCGTCCAAGTCGACGAGGTGGAGGCGGCGGATGCCGATCGCCTCGTAGCGCAGCGCCACTTCGAGCGGGTCTTTGAAATAGGTGGTCTTGCGGTCGTAGTCGCCTTGCGAGAGGCGGACGCATTCGCCGCCGATCAGGTCGATGGCCGGTATGATCGTGATCATAGCTTCAGGAAGTTTTGGAGAATGAGCTCGCCCGTTCGGCCGCTCTTCTCGGGGTGGAACTGGGTGCCGAAGAAGTTGTCCCGCGCGACGGCGCCGCTGAACGGGATGCCGTAGGTGGTCGTAGCGATCGTGTCGGCATTGACTTCCGGGGCGTAGGAGTGAACGTAGTAAATATAGGCGCCGCCTGTCAGGCCGTCGAAAAGCGGCGTGCTGAGGCCTTCGATCGTGTTCCAGCCCATATGGGGGACTTTAAGCCCGCCGGCTGGGAACTTGCGGACCCGGTTGGCGAAGATGCCCATGCACGGCGTGTCGCTCTCCTCGCTGTGGGCGCACATCAGTTGCAGGCCGATACAGATGCCCAGTACGGGCTGCGTGAGCGACGGGATGACCTCTGCGAGGCCCCGCTCACGGAGCCGCGCCATGGCCGTGCGCGCCTCGCCTACGCCGGGCAGCAGCACGCGCTCGGCCGCGCGGATCACGGCCGGGTCGGACGTAACGGTATATTCGGCCCCGAGGCGTCCCAGGGCATTGACCACCGAGCAGAGGTTGCCGGTGTCGTAGTCGATGATCGCTATCATAGTACTCCTTTGCTGCTCGGCAGCTCGTAACGGAACGTGTCGCGGCGTACGGCCATCTTCATGGCGCGTGCGAAAGCCTTGAATACGCCCTCGATCATGTGGTGTTCGTTCTCGCCCCGGGCCGAGACGTGCAGGTTGCAGCGCGCGGCTTCGGCGAGGCTTTTGAAAAAGTGCTTGAACATTTCGGTCGGCGTGTCGCCGATCATCTCGCGGCGGAACGCGACGTCCCACTCGAAGTCGATGCGGCCGCCGAAGTCGAGCAGCACCATCGCGCGCGACTCGTCCATTGGCAGCGCGTAGCCGTAGCGCTCGATGCCGCGCTTCGAGCCGAGGGCCCGCAGGATCGCCTCGCCCAGTGTGATGCCGATGTCCTCGATCGTGTGGTGCTCGTCGACCTGGAGGTCGCCCCAGCGCCTCGATCACGAGCGAGACGCCGGCGTGGTGCACGATCTGGTCGAGCATATGGTTCATGAAGTTGAGCCCGCTGTCGATATGCGTGCGTCCGCGGCCGTCGAGGTCGAGCTCGACGAGGATGTCCGTTTCGCGCGTCGTGCGGTGCACGGTGGCCGTGCGCTGCTCGGTGCGCAGGAAGTCGCTCACTGCGGCCCAACTGTCGGTGATGAGCGCGCACACGTCCGCGAGCCCGGCCGCCTCGATCATCGCGCGGCCCTCGGCCTCGGGCCGGAGCAGGATGCCGCGGGCGCCGAGGTTGCGTGCCAGCTCGATGTCGGTGGTGCGGTCGCCGATCACGTAGCTCGCCGCGAGGTCATAGCTGCCGTCCGTATACTTCCCGAACATCGCGGTGCCCGGTTTGCGGGTGGGCTTGTTCTCCTCCGGCAGCGAGCGGTCGATCAACTCCTCGTCGAACGTGACGCCCTCGCCCGCGAGCGTTTCGAGCATCTTGTTGTGCGCGGGCCAGAACGTATCTTCGGGGAACGAGGCGGTGCCCAGGCCGTCCTGGTTCGAGGCGAGCACCATTTCGTAGTCGAGGCCGCGGAGTTGCTTCAGGGCCGAGATGGCGCCGGGGACGAACGAGAGCTTTTCGAGGCTGTCGATCTGGTAGTCGACCGGCGGCTCGACGACGATCGTTCCGTCGCGGTCTATGAACAGGGCTGTTTTCATCGGTTCGTTGTTTCGTGGTTCGTCGGGCAGCCGGTAACGGCGGCCCCGTCGTGTCGGCCGGTATCGGCCGTACTATGTGGTTGTTACTGCGTGGGTGGCTCCGGCGGGTCTTGTCGGTTTCGGGCCGGGCGTTCCCTTACAGGGTGCTGAGAATTTCGAGCATGGCCATATTTTCGTCGGGTGTGCCGATGGTGATCCGCAGACACCCCTCGCACCCTTTGATCCGCGAGCGGTCGCGCACGATCACGCCGCCGGCGACGAGCCGGTCGTATACGGCGCGCGGGTCGTCGAAGCGGGCCAGCACGAAGTTGGCGTCCGACGGGTAGACGTGGCGGACGACCGGGAGTTTCTGCAGGTCGCGGATCACCATCCCGCGCTGCGAGACGATCTCTTCGACCTCGGCGTCGACCGGCTGGGCGAGCTGCTCGGCCACGAGCTTCTGCGTCACGACATTGATATTGTACGGATACTTGACCCGGCTCAGCGTCTCGACGATCTCCTCGCCCGCAAAGGCGAGGCCCAGCCGGAGGCCGGCCATGCCCCATGCTTTGGAGAGGGTCTGGAGTACGATAAGGTTGGGGAACTCCGTGAGGCGCGCAGTGAAGCTCGGAGCGCCGGCGAAGTCGATGTACGCTTCGTCGAGCACGACGATGCCCGGGAACTCGCGCACAAGACGCTCAATGCCCGCGGCTGCGAGCAGGTTCCCCGTCGGGTTGTTGGGCGAGCAGAGGAACAGCAGCCGACTGTCGGCATCCGCCGCGGCGAGGATCGCGTCGGGGTCGAGCGCGAAGTCGGGGCCGAGCTGTACCTCGCGGAAGGCGACGTTGTTGATCGCCGCGGCCACCTTGTACATCCCGTAGGTCGGGGCGATCGAGACGGCGTTGTGCACGCCCGGCTCGCAGAAGAGGCGGTAGGCGAGGTCGATCGGCTCGTCGCTGCCGTTGCCGATAAAGATGTTTGCCGCCGGTACGCCCTTGATCCGGCTGAGGAGTTGTTTGAGCTCCGTCTGGCGCGGGTCGGGGTAGCGGTTGTAGCCGTTATCGTAAGGGTTCTCGTTGGCGTCGAGGTAGACGCCGAGCTCGCCCTGGTACTCGTCGCGAGCGGTCGAGTAAGGCGCCAGGTCGCGTATGTTGGGGCGTAGAAGGCTTTTGGGGTCCATGATTATAGCGTTTTGAGCCGGATGGTTACGGCATTCCTGTGTGCGGAGAGCCCTTCGGCGGCGGCCATCGTCTCGATCGTCGGTCCGAGGCGGCGCAGGCCGTCGGGGGTGATCTCCTGATAGGTGATCTTGCGCATGAAGCTGTCGATGTTGACCCCGCTGAACGAACGCGCCCAGCCGTAGGTCGGCAGCGTATGGTTGGTTCCCGAGGCATAGTCGCCTGCGCTTTCGGGCGTGAGGTTGCCGATGAAGACGCTGCCGGCGGCGGTGATCCGCCCGGCTACCTGCCACGGATCGCGCATCGAGATGATCAGGTGTTCGGCGGCGTAGCGGTTGGCGAATTCGACGATCTCGTCGGGTGAGTCCATCACGAGGATACGGCTGTGCTCGAGGGCCCGCTCGGCGATCGCGGCGCGGCCCAGTGCGCGGAGCTGCTCGTCCACGGCATGTACCACGCGATCGGCGATCCCGCGCGAGGTGGTCACGAGCATGGCTTGGCTGTCGGGCCCGTGCTCGGCCTGCGAGAGCAGGTCGGCGGCCACGAACGACGGGTCGGCCGTCTCGTCGGCCAGCACGAGCACTTCCGAGGGGCCGGCAGGCATGTCGATGGCCACCTGCGAGACGCTCACCTGCTGCTTGGCGACGGTGACGTACTGGTTGCCGGGGCCGAATATCTTGTCGACGCGGGGCACCGAGCGCGTGCCGTAGGCCATCGCGCCGATGGCCTGCGCGCCGCCGGCCTTGACGATGCGGTGCACGCCGCATAGCCGGGCGGCACAGAGTATCTCGGGGGCGATCCCGCCCTGTCTGTTCGGGGGCGTGCAGAGCACGATCTCGGGACAGCCCGCCACCTGGGCCGGAATGGCGAGCATCAACACCGTCGAGAACAGAGGGGCCGATCCGCCGGGGATGTACAGGCCTACGCGCTGGATGGGCACGGCCCGCTGGATGCAGCGCACGCCCGGCGTGGTCTCCATCTCGACCGGCGCGGGGAGCTCGGCCGTGTGGAACTTGCGGATATTTGCCGCGGCGGTTTCCAGGGCGGCTTTGAGCTCGGGCGATACCTGCGAAGCGGCGGCCTCGATCTCGGCCTCGCTCACCGTGAGTGTGTCGAGCTCCACGCCGTCGATCGTTCGGGCATAGTCGCGCAGGGCCTCGTCGCCGCGCTCGCGGACGGCGTTCAGTATCTCTGCTACGCGCGGACCGATGACCGAGGCGTCGATCTGCGATCGCCGGGCGAGCTCGTCCCACTCGTGCCGCTGGGGATTGATATAGATTTGCATGTCCTTATCCGTTTGGAGATTATATGCTTAATTACCCTCTTTTGTACATCGCGCCACGCGACCCTGCCCCGGCGGGCCATACGGCTCTCCGAAAGGGCCGTATACGGACCGATGCGGTTAAGTCTTTGGCCCCGTTCGTTTTGCATGGCCTGTGCCCGGCCCGGTCGCCGCCGGCCTGGTGCGCTTCCGTTAGGGGGCATGCCGTCCCCTTCGGGGGGCGGGAGTTGCCTTTACCGCTTATCGCTGTCCGGCCGCTACCGGTTGGCACGCTTTGCCGTCATCCTGCATGCTGCCCCGGCAACATGAGGGGCTGCATTGCGGCCCCGGCCGGACGCTTACCGGATCATCTTTTCGAGCGCCAGCACGAGGATGTCCTCGGCGCCGATCGCCTTGAGCTGCTCGATCTTGTCCCAAAGCTCCTTCTCGCCGATCACCACGTGCATCGAGCTCCAGCCCTCCTGGGCGAGCGGCAGGATCGTGGGGCTCTTCATGCCCGGCAGGATCTTGACGGCGCTCTCGATCTTCTCGGTAGGCAGGTTCATCAGCACGTACTTCATGCCGCGGCTGCGCTCGACCGACTCGAAGCGGAAAAGCATCTGGGCGAGTATCTGTTTTTTCTCCTCCGAGAGCGCCGGGCCGGCGATCAGCACGGCCTCCGAGAAGATCACCTTCTCGACCTCCCGGAGCCCGTTGGTCACCAGCGTGCCGCCCGAGCTGACGATGTCGAAGATGGCGTCGGCCATTCCTACGGACGGGGCGATCTCGACCGAGCCTGCGATCTCGTGGATATCGGCCTTGATCCCTTTCTCGGCGAAGAACTGCGAGAGGATGACAGGGTAGGAGGTGGCGACCTTCTTGCCGTTGAAGTATTCGAGGCCCGTGTACTCCTCGGCTTTGGGGATGGCCAGCGAGATACGGCACTTGCCGAAGCCGAGCCGGTGTACGATATCGACCTTCTGACGCTTCTCCTCGACCTCGTTGAGGCCCACGATGCCGATGTCGGCCACGCCCATCGCCACAGCCTGCGGAATGTCGTCGTCGCGCAGGTAGAGCACCTCGAGCGGGAAGTCGGTCGATTGGCTGAGTAGTTTGCGGCGGCTCTCCTCGATCGAGATGCCCGCCTCGGCGAGCAGCGCCACGCTGTCTTCGTTGAGCCGGCCCTTGGCCTGAATAGCAATTCTGATCATCTTATCTCTGTTTTGATTATTCGTGAAAAAACAAAAGCCTACCCCGGAAGGTAAGCCTCAAATGATTGGTTCCAATGTTTGTACGGATACGACAATGACCCTCACGACCTACCTCATGCGACGCGGTTGATGATGATGGAGTATGTGCAACGGGTTGAACATCGGTTCTTTGATTCTGTATGTCGCAAAGTTAACGCTAAATTCCGGATAAACAAGTCCGGAGTCGAATTTATAACAAAAAATCAGGCCGGTGTATAAACAATGCAGAGGTCGTCGGTCAGCAGAAACGGGAGCTCAAGCGTGACCGGGCCGCGGGCCGGACCGGGACCGGCGGCGGCCATGCGGCGCACGGCTTCCGCCGCGCGGGCCACGGAGGCGGTGACGGTGCCCCGGGCCGGATCGAGGCTGATGAGCCGCAGATCGTGCAGGAAGTCGAGGCCCGGGACGGCAGCCTGCTTATATAAGGTCTCCTTGGCGCACCAGGCGATGGCTGCGAAGGCGGGATGGTCGGCGCCCGGCAGGCGGCTTTCGGCCTCGCTGATGTAGCGCGGCGTGGCGCGGCTGAAGTCGCGGTCGCGCCGCTCGATGTCGATGGCGCAGGGACGGTCGGATACGATGACTGCGGCGTAGCCCTGCGTGTGGGCTGCGCTGAGGAAGGCCGGGAGGTTGTCCGGCCGGCCCGGGCAGTGTCCGGCCGGCCCGGAAGGGGAGGCGCCGGGGAGGTGTCGGGTACCGGCCGGGTTGAGCACCGGGGCGCCCAGCGCGTTGTATCCTACCGCGCTTTCGGGTATGATTGTCCGCAGTGCCGCCCGCCACGCGAGCCGTTCCGTACGCCGCGCGGCACATCCCAGGCGGTCGGCCCCGCGGGCGTCGTCGGCCGTGACGAGCCGGCGCAGTTCGGCCTCGGACTCGGTGATCTGCCAGAGTGCGAGGGTCGAGGTCGGGTTGTTTTGTTTCAGTAAGACGGGCATAGCGTGGGCGTTGGCGGTTCGGTATCCGGATGGACGGGCCGGGGGCAGCTCTGCGGGATTTATCGGTTGATGATGACGCGGACCTTGTCGATACGGCGCTGTTCGATCTGCTCGACGGTCATGCGCAGCGGGCCGAATGCCAGGGTTTCGCCCTTTTTCAGGAAGTCTTTCTTCAGTTCGAGCAGCAGCCCCGCCAGCGTCTCGGCATCGCCGCGCACCTCGTCGAAGAGATGCTCGTCGAGGCCCAGCACCTTGGCCAGGTCGCTGATATGGGCTTTGCCGTCGAAGACGAACGTACTGTCGTTGACCTTGGTGTAGAACGTCTCCTCGATGTCCGACTCGTCGGATATCTCGCCGACGATCTCCTCGAGGATATCCTCGAGCGAGACGAGGCCCACGGTCGAGCCGTACTCGTCGACGACGATGGCCATATGCACCTTTTCGGCCTGGAACTCTTCGAGCAGGTCGCTGATCTTCTTGTGCTCGGGGACGAAGTAAGGTTTGCGCAGCAGGTTCTGCCACTCGAACGCGTCGTCCTCGTCGATATAGCCGATCAGGTCCTTGACGTAGAGCACGCCCTTGATCTTATCGAGGCTCTCCTCGTAGACCGGGATGCGCGAGAATCCCGAACGGACGACCACCTGTTTGACACGCTCGAAGCCTGCGCCGAGGTCGAGCGACACGATATCGATGCGCGGCTTCATGATCTCCTCGACCTCGGTGTTGATGAACCCGACGATGCCCGAGAGCATCTGTTTCTCCTCGGCCGTCTGGTTGGCCGTGATCTCGATCGCGTCGGAGAGCTCGTCCATCGACAGGTTGACCCGCTTGCGCGAGACGGCCTCGTTGACCCCGCTGCTGAAGCGGATCAGCAGGTAGGCGAACGGCCTGAACAGCGACTTGAGGCCCAGCAGCGGTACGGCGACCATGTGGGCGAAGCGGGGGCCGTTGTAAGCGGCGAAGATCTTGGGCATGATCTCGCCGAAGAGCAGCAGCAGGAACGTTACGATGATCACCTTGATCACGAACTCCCAGGTGGCCGACGCGAAGATCACCTGGTTGTCTATGACCTGGTTGCATAGGATGACGATGCAGATGTTGACCAGGTTGTTGACGATCAGGATAGTGGCCAGCAGGTAGTCCTGCATGCCCAGCAGGCGCAGGATGGCCTGCCCTGCCCGGGTGTTTTGCTTGCGGATGTGCCCGATGTCCGAGGGCGAGAGCGAGAAGAAAGCGGTTTCGGAGCCCGATATAAGGGCCGATATGCTGAGCAGGAAAGCCACGATGACCAGTAACCAAACGGTGTGGGTGGTCATCGGTAGGAATGTCAGTATGGAGGAACTGTCCAAGTCGTTATGGGTTATGTTGAACGATCGTCCGGAGCGGTGTGATGCTGCGGACGGTTTTATGGGGCAGCGGCGCGGTGTGAGGCGCGACCGGTGCCTTCGGCGTGAGCGGCCCGGCTCAGGAGTGAGGCGCTGCTCCGGGGTGGGGCTGGTCCGGGGCGTTGTCCGGGCGAAGTTCCGCCCGACGACGAGCGGGTTCCCCCGGTCCGGGGCGTCGCTTTGCCGGTTGCCGGGCTTCCCGGCCCGGAGCTCCACCCCGATGTGTCTTCTCAGCCAGCCTGCGTACCCGGCTCCGGACGGATCGGATCGTGCGGCCTGCCGCCTGGCCCGGGCTATGGCGCAAGACAGGCTGTCCAACTCGCAGGGGCCGTACTCAGCCCCGGAGGGGTGTGGATCGGGTCTGGCAGCGCTATGCTTTACGTGCAGATCCGGAGGATGCTGCGGCCGTTACGGGGGCCGTCGCGTCCCGGTCCGTCCCGGGCGATGTGGCTAATCGAACAGCGAGACGTTCGTCTGGGGTTTCTCCTCGGGCTGGGCGTCCTGCTTGAGCACGACCTTCGAGCTGCGGGTGCCCGGCTCATCGGGGCGCTCCTTGATGAACTTGACCTTTCGGCGCACGTAGGCGGGCTCGTTCTCGATCTTGTCGAGGTTGATCGCCACGCGAGTGCCGCTCACGATCTGCTGCTCGGAGGCTTTCGGGGCGTTTCCGTACGACGGCTTGTCGCCAGTGCCTGCGCCCGCTGCCGCCGGGGCCTCGCCGTGGCGGAGGAACGGGTTGGCCTGTGTCCGGTCCGAAGGCGGAACGAAGCGGCCTTTCCGATTGACGAACTGCAGACCCGAGCGCGTGCGTTCGTCGAGGCGAGCGCCCTGTGCTGTGTCGGCGTCGGACGTAACCACGTCAAAGCCGGTCGCGATGATCGTTACTTCGATGTCCGAGCCGAGCTGCGTGTTGTTGCCGGCCCCCCAGATGATGTTGGCCTCGTTACCCGCGCGCTCCTGGATGTACTCGGTGATCTGACAGGTCTCCTCGAGCGTGATCTCATCGTCGCCCGAGGTGATGTTGATCAGGATGTTGGTCGCGCCGGCGATGTAATTATGGTCGAGAAGCGGCGACGAGAGGGCCAGGTCGGCCACCTTCATCGCGCGGTCCTCGCCGCTCGCGCGGCCCGAGCCCATCAGCGCGACGCCGCTGTTGCTCATCACGGTCTTCACATCGGCGAAGTCGACGTTGACCACGCCGTCCCGCGTGATGATCTCGGCGATGCCTTTGGCTGCCGTGGCCAGGATGTCATCGGCCTTGCCGAACGCATCGGTGAGCGGAAGTTTGCCGTAGATCTCCTGGATGTTCTCGTTGTTGATCACCAGCAGCGAGTCGACCTGACCGCGCAGCTCCTCGATGCCTTTCATGGCATGCGCTGCGCGCTTTTTGCCTTCGGTCTTGAACGGGAGCGTCACGATGCCCACGGTGAGGATGCCCAGCTCCTTGGCCGCCTTGGCAATGACCGGCGCCGCGCCCGTTCCGGTGCCGCCGCCCATTCCGGCCGTAATGAAGATCATCTTCGTGCCCTCGCGCTTGAGTATTTCGGCGATTTCGTCGAGGCTCTCGAGCGCTGCGGCGCGGCCTCGTTCGGGGTTGTTGCCTGCGCCGAGCCCTTCGGTCAGGTGCTCTCCCAGTTTGACCTTGATCGGTACCGGGCTGCGGGCGAGCGCCTGCTTGTCGGTGTTGCACACCATGAAGGTCACGTCAGCGATCCCCAGTTCGAACATATGGTTGACGGCGTTGCTGCCGCCGCCGCCCACGCCCGCCACCATGATGATCGAGGGTGAAACTTTCTCTATATCGAATTCTATCAGGCTGTCTACTGTCATGGCCGCTCAGAATCTGTTAGGTTTGGTTATAGGGCCCGTGCCGGGGTCCCGGCAGGCCGGTATCGCGGGCCCCTGTGGTTCCCGGTGCTTGGGGGATTTCCGGAGCGGGACCCTTTCGGTGCTATATCTCGCTGTCGTCGATCACGTCGAACATGTCGGTGAACTTGCCGATCATCTTCTTGAGGAAGCCGGGTTTGTGCCCTTTCTCCTTGTCGGTCTCCCCGTTGGCCTCGGGCGTATCTTCTCCGGCCTGTTCCTCGGCAAACTGTTCATCCTCGGCAGCGCGCTTGCGGGCATAGGCGGCGTTGATCGTGTTCGGGTTTTCCGTTGTCTGGGTGTTGGCCTGCAGGCTCTCTTCGCCTCGCACGGTCTTCACCCGTGTGCGCTTGCCGAGCTCCATGCCCTTGATGAGCAGGCCGATGGCGGTCGAAAGGCGCGGGTCCGAGGCCGCCTCGACACTCTCGTCCGTCACCTCGGTCACGGGTGTTGCGATGCGTACGTGCTGCCCTGTCGTGTTGCGGATCAGTGCGTCGAGGTCCTTGAGCAGCGCGCCGCCGCCCGTGATCACGAAGCCGGCGCCCAGGCGCCCTTCGTAGCCCGAGTTGCGGATCTCCATCTGCACGTACTCGATGATGTCGAGCATGCGGGCTTCGATGATCGCAGCCAGGTTGTAGAACGAGATCTCCTTGGGGTCGCGTGCCGTGAGGCCCGGGACCGAGATCAGCTTGTCGGTGCTGGCCCCTTCCTTGAGGGCGCTGCCGTATTTGATCTTCAGGCTCTCGACATACCGCTCGAGGATGCCGTAGGCCCGGATGTCTTTGTTGATCGAGTTGCTGCCGATGGGGATCACCCCGGCGTGGCGCACCATGTTGTCGTGGAAGATCGTGATGTCGGTCGTGCCGCCGCCGATGTCGAGCACCGCCACGCCGAGCTCCTTCTCGTCGGGGAGCACGACGGCCTCGGCCGAGGCCAGCGCGTTGACGAACATATGCGTCTGCTCGACGCCGATCTTGGCCAGCGCCTTCTCGAGCCGGTTCACGGCGTTGTTCTCGGCGATGATGAAGTTGAACGTCGCCTCGAGCTTCTTGCCGAACATCCCTACGGGGTCGGCCACTTCCTCCTCATCGTCGACAATATAGTTCTGCGGGATGATCTGGATGATCTTCTCTCCTTCGGGCGCCTGTACGTTGCGCATGCTTTCGCCCAGTTTGCGCACGTCCTCGTCGCGGATCTCGCCGTCCTTGCCCACGAAAACGTAGTAAGAGTTCTTCGCGCACTTGATACCCTGTCCCGAGATGCCAGTGAAAGCCTCGCCGATCTTGATCCCCAGGCGCTCCTCGACCTCCTGGACCGCCTTTGAGATCGAGGCGGCCACGCGTTCGATATTCTTGATTTCGCCGCGGGTGACCCCCTGCACTTCCCGGATGCAGGAGTCGACGATGGCGATCTTCCCGTCATCCGTCCTCTCGCCGACCACGACGGCTACATTGTTGCTGCCCAGGTCGATCGAAACCATGTAATCCTTGTTTTCCACTTGCGTACGCTGTATTGTGAGTTTAAACTACTTCTTGTCCGTATTTCTCCGGATGCTCCCTGTGCGGCAACTTGCCTGCCAAAACCGTCGCTTGCCTGGCCTACTTACGGCAAATGACCTGGCCGCGGAAGCGGAGGTCGATGTAGCGGTAGGTATGCCAGCCCTCGTATTCGAGGCCGTTGCGATAGAAGCCGAGCAGCTTGCCGAGCTTATCGTGGTATTCGTCCAGCTCGCCGAGCAGAATCGTATGGTCGCCTGCACGGGGTGTCAGTTCGACGTTATAATCCTGGCTGACAGAGCCCTGGAGTGCCGGAACGACGTTGATCTGCTCGATCTGGGCGTTCCAGAAAGAGTCTTCTCCGAGGAATTTTACAAAACTAATGAGTTTACTGAAAAATAAATAATTTTTAGCCAACTTTTTTTTGGTCTCGGCAGGGAGCTCCCCGACCGACCCGACATAATCGCGCGCGAAGGGCGGTTCGAAGTTGCCCGTGATGATCGGGACGTAGACCACGAAGTGGCGCTGGAGCGGCAGCACGTAGCCGTCGTCGGTCAGGTAGCAGTTGTAGCCGTTGGCGGTGTTGATCCGGGCCACGGGGCGGCGTTGCGAGAGCTCGACCACGAGGCGCCCCGTGGCCTCGGTGTAGACGCGGGCTTCGTGGACGAAGCCGCGGCTGCGGATGTCCCGTTCGATGGCCCGGGTGTCGACGCTGCGGACCGGCTGGTTGCGGACGGGCGTCGGGCCGTTCTCGATCCAGAGCCGGACCATGGCCGGTGTGATGATGGCCTGCCGGGCGCTGTCCTTGACGGTGACCTGGATACGGTTGCAGAGCGTCTCGTCGCGGCGCGACGAGCAGTAGCGCGAGGCCACGACGAGGTAGGCCGTGATGGCGATCCACGATCCGAGATTGATGGCTATGCGTGCGGTCCGGTTCATTGTCTGGGCTCCTGTATCTGCTGTTTCGGGGCGTGCCGCGATGTGGCGCGGCACGCTGGGTTCTCCCGGTCGTTATTCCTGTCAGGCTTTCCGGGCTACGATCTGCGCGATGTCGGCGCATAGGCGGTCGATGTCGCCGGCCCCGAAAGTGACCAGAATGTCCAGGTCTTTGTTTTGTAATGTTTGTAACAGGTTTTCTTTCTCGACGATCTCGTGGGGCGAGGTGATCCGGTCGAGGATGATCTCGGAGCGGATACCTTCGATCGGTTCCTCGCGGGCGGGGTAGATCGGCAGCAGGATCACCTCGTCGGCTTCCGAGAGCGCCTCGGCGAATTCCGTGTGGAAATCACGCGTGCGGGTGTAGAGGTGCGGCTGGAAGACGGCCGTGAGCCGGCGGCCGGGGAACATCCGCTTGACGGAGGTGATCGCCGCGTGCAGCTCGCGCGGGTGGTGGGCATAGTCGTCCATGTAGACGCGGGTCGGCGTGTTGACCCAGAAGTCGAACCGGCGCTGTACGCCCCGGAACGTGCGCAGGCCTTCCTTGAGGCGCTCTTCGTCGAAGCCGGCCACCCACAGCAGCGCGACCGCGGCCACGCTGTTCTCGACGTTCACCCAGCCGGGGATGCCGAGGCGGCAGCCGCGGACCGTGCGGTCGGGGCAAACGATATCGTACTCGTAGTAGCCCCCTTCGAGAAGTGTCACATTTGTGGCATAAAAATCGGCCTGCCGGTCGTAGGCGTAGGTGTATACCTGAATGTCCGGATTGGCGACGGGCAGGTCGACGCCCAGCTTGACGATCAGCGTACCGCCCGGTTTGATCTGGCCGGCGAAGGCCGTGAAGGCTTCGCGTACGGCCTCATGCGTGCCGTAGATGTCGAGGTGGTCGGCATCGGCGGCCGTGATGACGGCTGCGTCGGGGTAGAGTTGCAGGAACGAACGGTCGAACTCGTCGGCCTCGACGGCCAGGCGCGGCCCGTCGCCCAGCACGAGGTTCGATCCGAAATTCTTCGAGATGCCGCCGAGGAAAGCGCTGCCTGTACAGCAAGGCGCGAGGCCCGCGCTGCGCAGCACTTCGGGCTCGAAGCCCGGGGCAGTAGCGGAGAACTCGCAAGCGATCGTTCCGGCCGATGCCGTTGTTGCCGGGATCGGGGCCGAGGTCGTTGTGCCCTTGCTTCCGGCAGGTGTCGTGCCGGCTGGCTCCTGTGTCCGGGGCCAGCTTCCCGGGGCGGGTGCGGTGTAAGGCGTATCCGATGCGTGGCATCGGAGGCTGTGGTCGATGTCGTTACATCCGGCCATCCAGTTGAGCCATGCCACGAGCGTGGTGGTGGTCGTCTTACCGTGCGTGCCGGCCACGGCCATCACGTACTTATCGCGGGCGATCACCCCGAGGATACGCGAGCGCTTGACCAGCTCGAATCCGCCTGCGGTGAAGTAGCCGAGCTCGCTGTGGTCGTGCGGGATGGCCGGCGTGTAGACCACGAGGGTCCGGGCCTTGTCGCGGAACGGGGCGGGGATCGCTTCGACGCTGTCGTCGTAGTGGATGAGCGCGCCCTCGGCCTCGAGCTCGCGGGTGAGCGGCGAGGGGGTGCGGTCGTAGCCGGCCACGGCTTTGCCCTCATGCAGGAAATAGCGGGCAATGGCGCTCATGCCGATGCCGCCGATACCTATGAAGTAGACGTGTGTGAAGTTCATTTGCGTTCGATCAGTTTGATGATTTCCGCGGCCACGCGGTCGGCCGAGTCACCGATCCCGAGCGAGCGGATGTTGCGGGCCATCCCGGTACGGCGTGCCTCGTCGCCGAGCAGGTCCATTGCGGCGGGGATCACTTCGTCCGCGGCCCGGTCGTCGGCGATCAGCATCGCCGCGCCTTTGTCCGACAGGGCCCGGGCGTTCTTGGTCTGGTGGTCTTCGGCGACGTTGGGCGACGGGACGAAGATCACCGGTTTACCCACGAGGCAGAGCTCCGAGACAGTGCCTGCGCCCGAACGCGAAATGACCGCGTCGGCCGCGGCGTAGGCCAGGTCCATGCGGTCGATGAAGGCGCCGCGCCAGATCCCCGCGCTGCTGCGCGAGGCCATGTATTCGGTCATCTCCCGCTCATAGAATTTACCGGTCTGCCAGATCACCTGTACGCGTCCCTCGGCCGTGAGGCGATCTACCCAGGCCTTCATCATGTTGTTGAGCGTACGTGTGCCGAGGCTGCCGCCGACCACGAGCAGGATCGGCTTTGCCGGGTCGAGCCCGAAATGGGCCGCGGCCTCCGTACGGTCGATGCCTTCGGCGCTGAAGCGGCCGCGAAGCGGGTTGCCCGTGAGCAGGATCTTCGGGGCCGGGAAGAAGCGCTCCATACCCTCGTAGGCCGTACAGATCCGGTCGGCGCGTGCGGCGAGGATCTTGTTCGTGACGCCGGCGTACGAGTTCTGCTCTTGGATCAGTGTCGGGATACCCATGCGCTGCGCGCTCCACAGGACCGGGGCGCTTGCGTAGCCCCCGAAGCCGACGACGATGTCGGCTCCGAACTCACGGATCACCCGCCGGGCCCGGCCGATGCTTTTGGCCACTTTGAACGGCAGCAGCAGGTTGCTGGCCGTGAGGCGGCGCTGGAGACCCGCTACCGGCAGACCGACGATGCGGTAGCCCAGCGCGGGGACCTTCTCCATCTCCATCTTGCCCTCGGCGCCGACGAACAGCAGCTCGGCCCGGTCGCCCAGCAGGCGTTGCAGCGCCTCGGCCACCGCGACGGCCGGGTAGATGTGACCGCCGGTGCCCCCGCCGCTCAGTATGATCTTATACGTGTTGTCCATGACGGATCGTAGTTAAGTTTGACGTTCGTTGATCCGGTTGCCCGTCTTGCGTTATTTCCTGTGACCGGCCTGTCTGCCGATCGGAGTCCGACGGGTTCCGGGCGTGTATGCCGTTGTTAATATCGTTTTTATCGTTCTGTTCCTGCGGCAGCCCTTCCGGGGAAGCGGCGCGGCCGGGTATGTTCGTATTTACTTGTTCGATTCGAGCAGCGACTCGCCCTTGGGCTTGTCGAGCGTCTGTTCCTGTACCTGGCGGCTGACGCCGAGGATCATGCCGAGGGCCAGCGAGGTGAACAGCAGCGACGAGCCGCCGAGGCTGATCAGCGGCTGCGCCTGCCCCGTCACCGGAAAGAGGTGGACCGAGACCAGCATGTTGCATAGGGCCTGCATCGTGATCATCAGGCTCAGCCCCAGTACGAGGAAGCTCGGGAACGCCGTTCCGCACTTCTGGAAGATCAGGATCGCGCGGAAGAAGATCCAGAGGTAGAGGACGAGGATAACGGCAGCGCCGACCACGCCGTACTCCTCGGTGATGAAGGCATAGGCGAAGTCCGAGTACGAGTGCGGCAGGTTGGCCCGCTGCGTACTGTTGCCCGGCCCCTTGCCGAACAGGCCGCCCGTGGCGATGGCGATCTTGGCCTGCTCGACCTGGAGGTTGTCGTCCGACTTGCCGTCGACCTGCTCGGTACCGGCGAAGTCCTTGATGCGGTTGACCCATGTCTGGGCACGTCCGACGCCGGCCGCGGCCATGACCCCGAGCACGAAGACCATCGGCACGATGATGACCACCAGCAGGCGCACGAGCTCGCGCATCCGTACGCGTCCGATCAGCAACATGATCCAGCAGGTGCCGAACGTGATGGCCGCCGTCGAGAAGTTCGAGAAGAAGATCGCGCCGCAGGCCAGTACGACGGGCAGCAACAGCGGAAGGGTCGTGTGCATGAAGATGTCGACGTTCTTGTTGCGCTTGCTGCTCCAGTCCGAAGGGATGAACGAGGGCAGGATCGGGATGCGGTCGATCACGCTCTGGCGTTTGGCCAGTTGTTGGGCGAGCACCATCACGAGCGTCACTTTGAGGAAGTCCGAGGGCTGGAACGTGAGGCCCACGATCGGAATGCGGATCCATCGCGAGGCGTCGTTGAGGTTTACACCGATAAAGAATGTAAGGGCCATGAACCCGAGCGCGACGATGAAGCCCAGCTTGGCGAAACGGGCGTAGACCTGGTAGTTGATCCGATGGGTGACGAACACCACGGCGAAACCCATCAGGATGAACTTGATCTGATTCATCACGTAGTGCGTCGTGTCTCCGCCTGCCTTGCGGTAGGCCATCGACGCGGTCGACGAGTAGACCACGAGGATCGACACCACAGCCAGCGTGGCGATGATGATCCACAGCGCCCGGTCGCCGCCGAAAAGGCGCTCGGCGAGCGGGCGTTTGGTGCGGGGCGGCGCTTGTTCCTCTACGGTCTGTTCCATTGTGTTTTATTTATGGGCCGGCGTTTCGGTGCCGGGTTAAGTCTGTGTCGGGTTTGTCCTCCGGAAGCTCGGCGGCGGGGCCTCCGCGTGGACAAGTGGGCCTTGCGCGGTACCGGTTTCCGCTCAGGCGCCTGCCTCTCGCTGCATCTCTTTTACCTTGGCCTTGAACTGTTCGCCGCGGTCCTCGTAGTTCTTGAAAAGGTCGAAGCTCGCGCAGGCCGGCGAGAGCAGGACCACATCGCCGGGCGCCGCCGCCGAGGCGGCGCGGGCCATCGCCTCGTCGAGCGACGCGGTGCTGTACACGGCAGGCACCACGCCGGTGAACGCCTCGACGAGCTTGCTGTTGTCGAGGCCCATGCAGACGAGCGCCTTGACCTTGCGGCGCGCGAAGTCGATGAGCGGGGCGTAGTCATTGCCTTTGTCCGTGCCGCCCGCGATCCAGACCACGGGACGCGTCATGCTCTCGAGCGCATACCAGACCGAGTCGACGTTGGTCGCCTTCGAGTCGTTGATGTATGCCGCGCCGCCGACCGTGCCTGCCGGTTCGAGGCGGTGCTCGACACCGGTGAAGCTCTCCGCCGAGGCTGTGATGCCGCGGACGTCGACGCCTGCCGCCATAGCGGCCAGCGATGCGGCCATCACGTTATACGTATTGTGGATACCTTTGACCCGAAGGCGTGAGGTGTCGATCGCGAGGCGTTGGTGCCCGTCGCTCGCCACGATACGCCCGCCTTCGAGGCAGGCGCCGGGCGCCTCGGCGGAGCGTACGCTGAACGGCAGGCGCACGGCCTCCACCGCGTGCCGGGGCAGGTTCTCCGCGGTCACCGGGTCGTCGGCGCAGTAGATGAAGCGGTCGGCCGGCGTCTGGTTCTGCAGGATGCGGAACTTGCTGTCGACGTAGTTCTGCATCTTGTAGTCGTATCGGTCGAGATGGTCGGGCGTGATGTTCATCAGCACGGCGATGTCGGCCCTGAAACGGTACATGCCGTCGAGCTGGAAGCTGCTCAGCTCGATCACGTACCAGTCGTAATCCTTGGTCGCCACGGCATAGGCGAAGCTCTCGCCGATATTGCCGGCCAATCCGACATTGAATCCCGCCTCTTTCAACATTTTATAGGTCAGCGTCGTGGTCGTCGTCTTGCCGTTCGATCCGGTGATGCAGATCGTCCGGGCGCGGGTGAAGCGCCCGGCGAGCTCGATCTCCGAGATCACCGGAATGCCCCGCTCGCGCAGCGCGCGGACGATCGGCGCCTTATCCGGAATGCCGGGACTTTTGACCACCTCGTCGGCATTGAGGATCAGCTCTTCGGTGTGCCCGTTCTCCTCGTAGGGGACGTTCCACTCGGCGAGCCGCCGCTTGTATTTGTCGGCGATCGGGCCTTTGTCCGAGAGGAAAACGTCGTAGCCCGTTTTCATTCCCAGTACGGCCGAGCCGAACCCGCTCTCGCCGCCGCCCAGTATGACCAGTCGTTTCATCGTGTTTAGCGTATTTTAAGCGTGACCAGCGTGACGGCCGCCAGCAGCAGCTGGACGATCCAGAAGCGGACCACGATCTTCGATTCGAAATATCCTTTTTTCTGGTAATGGTGGTGCAGCGGTGCCATCAGGAAGTAGCGCCGCCCCTCGCCGTATTTCTTTTTCGTATACTTGAAGTAGCTTACCTGGATCATCGTCGAGATGCTCTCGACGAGGAAGATACCGCAGAGGATCGGCAGCAGCAGCTCCTTGCGGATCAGCAGGGCGAAGACGCCGATGATGCCGCCGATCGCCAGGCTTCCCGTGTCGCCCATGAAGACCTGTGCCGGGAAACAGTTGTACCACAGGAACCCGAGCAGCGCCCCGACGAACGCCGCGGCGTAGACCATCAGCTCGCCGCTCTGCGGGATATACATGATGTTGAGGTAGTCGGCGTAGATGACGTGTCCCGAGAGGTAGGCCAGGATACCGAGCACGACGACGATCGTGGCCGAGACGCCGGTGGCCAGTCCGTCGAGGCCGTCGGTGAGGTTGGCCCCGTTCGAAACGGCCGTGACGATGAAGATGGCGGCCAGGATGTAGAGCAGCCACGCGGCGATGTCGGCCCCGCGCGAGTCACCGGGGATCAGCCAGTGGTAGTCGAATTCGTTGTTCTTGACGAACGGGATGGTCGTCTTGGTGGTCTTGAGCGGCTCGCCGAGATAGACCGAGCTGGGCGAGCCCTGCGTCAGTACGTACTCGATCTCGACGCTTTCGCGGCGCGTGTCGACCTTCTCTTTGACGACGATCTCCTGCGAGGCCCACATCGTCGTGCCGACGATGATACCGAGGCCCACCTGTCCCACGACCTTGAAGCGGCCCTTGAGCCCTTCTTTGTTTTTGCGGAACACCTTGATGTAGTCGTCGAGGAAACCGATCACCCCGAGCCATACGGTCGAGACGATCATCAGGATCACGTATATGTTCGTCAGGTCGCCCAGCAGCAGGATCGGGATGAGGATCGAGCCGAGGATGATGAGGCCGCCCATTGTGGGCGTCCCCTTTTTCTGGAGCTGCCCTTCGAGGCCGAGGTTGCGGATATCCTCGCCGATCTGGCGGCGCTGGAGCAGGTTGATGACCTTGCGGCCGAAGACCATGCCGATCAGCAGCGCCAGGATAATGGCTGCCGCGGCGCGGAACGAGGTCGAGAGGAACATCCCGACGCCCGGGATATCGAAATGGGTCGAAAGGTATTTGATCAGGTGGTAGAACATTGCGTCGTGGTATTCTTAAGGTCTGTTTAGTCTGTCGTTCGTTCTGTTGGGTGCATTACCCGTTGTTGCCCGTCGTTGTCGCCGGGCGGGCCGGTTGCAGGCCGGGGCCGCCCGGGTGTCCGGGCCCCGGGCCGGTCGTTTTATCCGTCGATGCCGAACGCGGCCCGCACCTCTTCCTTGTCGTCGAAGTGGTGCTTGATCCCGCCTACGTCCTGGTAGGTCTCGTGCCCCTTGCCCGCCACGAGGATGATGTCGTGCGGCGCAGCCATCATCGCGGCGGCGCGGATCGCCTCGCGGCGGTCGGTGATCGCCAGGTAGCGGTCGCCCTGTTCGAGCCCCGCCTTCATCTCCCCGATGATCGCTTCGGGCTCCTCGAGTCGCGGGTTGTCCGAGGTGAGGATCGCCAGGTCGCCTCCGCGGGCGGCGATCCGCGCCATCTCGGGGCGCTTGGTGCGGTCGCGGTTGCCCCCGCAGCCCACCACGACGTAGAGTTTCTGACCCCCTTCCCGGATCTCGTTGATCGTGTTGATCACGTTCTGCAGTGCATCGGGCGTGTGGGCATAGTCGATGACGGCCGTCACCCCCTCTGCCGACCGGATATACTCGAAGCGGCCGTTCACGGGGTGCAGGCGGCTCATTGCGGTCAGCAGTTCGGTGCGGTCGGCGCCGAGCAGTGTGGCGGCGGCATAGACCGAGAGCAGGTTGTAGGCGTTGAAGCGGCCGAGGAAGCCGACCCACACTTCGGTACCGTCCAGGTTGAGCAGCATGCCGTCGAAGAGCATCTCGACGATGCGGCATTTGAAGTCGGCGGCCGAGAGCATCGAGAGGGTCCGGATGTCGGCTTTCGTATTCTGTACCATGACCCGGCCGTTACGGTCGTCGATGTTCACGAGTGCCCATGCCGAGGCGGGCAGGCCGTCGAAGAACAGTTTCTTGGCCTTGATGTATTCGGCGAAGGTCTTGTGGTAGTCGAGGTGGTCGTGCGTGATGTTGGTGAATATGCCGCCCGCGAAGTGCAGCCCCTCGATGCGGCGCTGGACGATACTGTGCGAGCTGACCTCCATGAAGCAGTACTCGCAGCCGGCTTCGACCATTTCGGCCAGCATCCCGTTCAGCCGCACGGCGTCGGGCGTGGTGTGCGTCGAGGGCATTTCGCGGCTGTCGATGCGGTAGGTGACCGTCGAGATCAGCCCTGCCTTGTAGCCGAGCATGCGGAACGTATCGTAAAGCAGCGTGGCGGTCGTGGTCTTGCCGTTGGTGCCCGTCACGCCCACGAGCCGCAGCTTGCGGCTCGGGTTACCGTAGAAGTTGGCGGCGATGCGCCCGAGCGCTACGTTCGAGTCGGCGACCTCGATGTAGGTCACGGCCGGGTCGGGCGCTCCGGGCAGATGCTCGCACACGACGGCGACGACGCCCCGCGCGATCGCGTCGGGGATGTAGGCGTGGCCGTCCGACCGGGTGCCCGGGATGGCGAAGTAGAGCTGTCCGGGACACGCGGTGCGCGAGTCGAAACCGATGGAATTTATCTCTTTATCCGCTGGACCTTTGGATGATACGACGTCCACGCCGCGGAGCAGATCGCTTAACATGAGGATATACTATTTGGAATGTACAAAAGTATACATAATAATAGATTCGGAGTAACGTTTCGCGGGAATTCTATCGACATATTTTCGACATCCGGAGCCTCGCGCCGGCAGCCCGGGGTGCAATAGGGGCGGTTGATGTCGGAATGCGGTCCCGGGGACGGCCTGTATGGCCGGGCTCGGGTCCTGCGCAGCGGCGGCGGTCTGTTGCCGTGTCTGTCCGGACTGGCGGAACCGGGGCGGCTGCCCCGGGGTTGGGGCCGGAGATCCGGGTATGAAGCGGGTGCACGTGCAGTCGGCCCCGCCGGAGTCCGGAGTCGTCGGGGCGGATGTCCCGGGGTGCGCGGTGTGGAAAGCCGGATTGCTCTGAATGTGTAATAAATGATACTGATTGATACGATATTCTGGCCGCCGTCGTAAGGACCGGCGACAGGTGCGGTGTCCGGGCTATCGGTTGCCGGCCGGGTCGGTCAGCGCATGGAGCTGGTCGAGGTAGGTGCGGTCGTTCGAGAGGCGCGGGACCTTGTTCTGGCCGCCCACCTTGTCGTGCCGGGCCATCCAGCGGTGGAAGGTGCCCGGCGGGACGACTGTCAGGCGCGGCGGCATCAGCGTCGTGTCCTTGAAGCGCTTGGCCTCGTAGTCCGAGTTGACGCGTTGCAGCGCCCGGTCGAGCTCGTCGGCGAAACGTGCCGTGTCCCGGGGGGGCCGGGCGAACTCGACGATCCACTCGTGCGCGCCTTTCGTGCGGTCGCCCATATAGACGGGGCCGGCCGTGTATTCGGCCACCTCGGCGCCGGTTGCCCCGCATGCGGCGTGGACGGCGCTCTCGGCGTTCTCGATAATGACCTCCTCGCCGAAGGCGTTGATGTAGAGCTTGGTGCGGCCCGTGATGCGGATCTTGTAGGGCGTGAGCGAGGTGAAGGTCACCGTATCGCCGATCAGGTAGCGCCACAGCCCGTTGACCGAGCTGATGATCATGGCGTAGTTAACCCCCGTGCGCACGTCCTCGAGCGGTACGGCCTTCGAGGGGTTGCCGAGGCTGTCGGTGGGGAGGAACTCGTAGAAGACCCCGTAGTCGAGCATCAGCAGCATATCGTCGGCCGCGGGGTCGTCCTGAATGGCGAAGAAGCCTTCGGAGGCGTTGTAGGTCTCCATGTACTTCATGTCGGGCGAGGGGATTAGCCGCCGGTACTGCTCGCGGTAGGGCTTGAAGTTCATGCCGCCGTGGATGAAGAGCTCCATATTGGGCCATACCTCGAGCAGGTTCTGTTTGCCCGTATATTCGAGTACCTTGTTGAGCATCACCAGGTTCCAAGACGGGACCCCGGCGAACGAGGCGACGTTCTGCGCGACGGTCTCCTCGCAGATGCGCCGCACCTTGAGCTCGAAGTCGGGCGTGAGGGCCGTCTCGACGCTCGGTACGCGGCGGAGCGAGGCCCAGCGCGGCGTGTTCTCGATCAGGATGGCCGACAGGTCGCCCGTGAGGGCCGTTTCGCCTTCGCGCTCGATGCGGCGGCTACCCCCGAGCGTGAGCGTTTTGCCCTCGAACACCCGTGTGTCGGGGTAGAGGTCGGCGAACAGGCAGATCACGTCGCGCGGCCCCTGGAAATGGCAGCGTTTGAGCCCCTCGTCGGTGACGGGGATGTACTTGCTTTTGGCACCGGTCGTGCCCGACGACTTGGCGAACCAGCGCACGCTGCCCGGCCATAGGATATCGGCCTCGCCGCGGCGCGCCCGGTCGATCGTGGCGCTGTACCGGTCGTAGTCCGTGACGGGCACCCGTGCCTGGAACTGCTCGATGGTGCGGATGTCCCCGAGCCCCCATTCGTCGCCCATGCGCGTGCGCGCGCCCTCTTCGAGCAGGTGGCCGAGCTGTGCGAGCTGCACTTCGGCCGGGTGCCGGCGGAAGCGGTCGATCGCCTCGCGGCGGCGTGTGAAGAAGAGGTTGACGAGATGGGCGGTGATGGACATCGTGGTGCGGTTTTGAGGCTGTTCGTGGTTGATTGAATCGTGTTTCGCTGCGTAGGGCTGGCCAGGACGAACTGTGAGCGGGGGCCGGAGCGTCGGATGGCGTTTAGTTGAAATATTTGCCGATGCGCGAGATGGCGTCGGGCAGCGCGAAGACCACTACGCGGTCGTAGGCGTTGATCTCCATATTGCCCGTGGCGATGAAGATCTTGTCGCCGCGGACGATGCCGCCGATGATCGCATCGTGCGGGAATCCGAGGTTCTTGATCTTCTGCTTGGTGGCCGGCGAGTTGGGTTTGACGATGAATTCGAGCACCTCGGCCTCGCTGCCCGTCAGGCACTTGATGGCCTGCACGTCGGTGCTCATCGTAAAGCGGAAGATGTTGCTCGCCGTGATCAGCTTCTTGTTGATGATCGTGTCGATGCCGATGCTTTCGGCCAGGTTGATGTAGTTGAGGTTCTCGACCTCGGCGATCACCTTCTTGACGCCCATGCGCTTGGCCAGCATTGCGGCGAGGATGTTGGTCTCCGAGCGGCCCGTGACCGCCACGAAGGCGTCCATGTTGTTGAGCCCCTCTTCGAGCATGGCGTCGGTGTTGCGGCCGTCCTCGCTGATGATGAGCGTTTTGTCGAGCTGCTCGGCCAGCTTGTACGCTTTCTCGGCGTTATAGTCGATCAGCTTTACGTTGACCTCGTTCTGGAGCTCTGTGGCGATGCGCACGCCGATGCGGCTGCCGCCGAGGATCATCAGGTTGTTGATGTCGATATTGGTCTTGCCCGAGAAGGCGATCACGTCCTGGACCGATTCCTGGTTGGTGATCACATATATCGTGTCGTTCTCGTAGAACTTGTCGCTGCCGCGCGGAATGATCGTCTCGCCGCCGCGCGAGATGGCCACCGTGCGGTAGGGGAGGTTCTCGCGGTCCTTGGTGATCTCGAGCAGCGTCTTGTCGAGCAGCGGCGACGAGGAGTCGAGCTTGAAGACCACCAGCGAGAGCTTGCCGCCCGAGAAATCGACATACTCGGTCGTGCTCGTGTGCCCGAGCAGGTTGATCACCTCGCGGGCTGCGACCTTCTCGGGGTAGAACAGGTAGTCGATGCCCATCTCGATGAACATCTCCTTATTGTTGGGCTCCAGGTACTCGTTGTTGTCGATGCGGGCGATCGACTTCTTGGCGCCGAGCTGCTTGGCCAGCACGGCCGAGATGATGTTGACGCTCTCCTCGGGACGTACGGCGATGAACAGGTCGGCTTTGCGCACCGCGGCTTTCTTGAGCGTCGCGAACGTCGTGCAGTCACCCTCGATGGTGATCACGTCGGCCAGGCTGATTACCTCCTCGAGGCGCTTGGGGTCGTCGTCGATCACCGTTATGTCGTGGTAGTTGCCGCTGAGCATCTTGGCGAGGTGGCTTCCGACCTCGCCCACGCCCGAGATTACGATCTTCATGGCTTGCGAATTATTTTACTGCAACAAATTTATAACTTTGTACGAATATTGCAGCAGATTAGTCGAAAATTGCGATCTTTCGCGACAGGCAGACCATCCGGGAGGCGGGGCTTCCCGAGGGTGCCGGCGGCGGGGTTGCGCTTAAAACATACGGATCATGTCAAATGCGTTGTTTATCTTTCTCATAGCTGTGGGCGTCGTCGCTTTCTTTATTCTGGCGCTCTCGCTCACGCTCATTTTCAAGGGACACCACATTCAGTCTGAGATCGGCGATAACCCGCATATGCAGAAGCGGGGCATAAAGTGTGCCGCGCAGCAGATGCGGGCCGAGGAGACGCTTGCGCGGGGCGAGTGCGACTCGGTGGCCGGGTGTGACGCGCAGTCGTGCTCGACCTGCTCGGAACATGACTGCAAGCGGTGAGGTCCGGCGCGTGCGGCGCGGCTGACGTATGACTGTTCGCTCCCGGACGATGACGCGTGACGGGGGATCGCAAAAATAGACCGGACGGCCGGCGGGGTTCCCGCATGGCCGTCCGGTTGTTTGTTGCGGCTGCTTTAGAGACTGTCGCCGAAGTCCTTGCGGAACTTGAGCATCAGTTTCTCTGGCCAGTCGGAGGTAGGCTCGAGGCCGCCCATGAAGAAGCGCAGCACGGGGGGCTCGTATGTGAAGCGCAGGCCGCCGATCATCTCGCGGTTGTCGTAGAGCCACTGCAGGCGGTCGATGACGTATTTGATCTGCGAGAGGGTGAACACGCGGCGGGGGACGGCCAGGCGCAGCAGCTCGACATCGGCGAGGATCTCGACGCCGTTCTCGTCGCGCACGCTCGAAATGGTGCCGCGTTCCATGCCGCGGATGCCCGAGATCAGGTAGAACGCTGCGGCCAGCGCGCCGGCCGGATACTCGTTCTGCGGGATGTGCTCGCAGAATTTCATCGCGTCGACATGGGCGCCCAGCACGCCCGGGGGCGTTACGACCGGAATGCCCCGCTTGTCGAGCTCCTCGACCAGGTATTTGATGAACGACGGGCTCTGGCTGATCATCGTTTCGTCGAGCGTCTCGTACATGCCGACGGCCATCGCCTCGATCTCGCGCACCGAGATGCCGCCGTAGGTGAGGAAGCCCTCGTAGAGCGGGATCAGCGCCTCCATCTTGTTGTACAGCTCCTTGCGGTTGGTGCAGATACCGCCGCCGCGCGACGAGGTGAGCTTGCGGGCCGAGAAGTAGACGAGGTCCGCCAGGCCGGTCATCATTTTGATGATCTCGGCCATTGAGTTCTCCTTCCACTCTTTCTCGCGCTGTTTGACCAGGTAAGCGTTCTCGCCCAGCAGGCTGGCGTCGAGCACGAGCATGATGCCGTGCTTGTCGGCCACGCGGCGCACGTCCATCATGTTGCTGATCGAGAAGGGCTGGCCGCCGATCAGGTTGGTCGAAGCCTCCATGCGGATGAACGGGATCTTGTCCACGCCGTTCTCGGCGATGCATTTTTCGAGCTTCTCGATGTCGATGTTACCCTTGAACGGATTGTCCGACTTGAGCACCAGCGCCTCGTCATGCAGCAGCTCGGCGATCTTGCCGCCGTTCTCGGTGATATGGGCGAGTGCCGTGGTGAAGTGGTAGTTCATCGGGATCACGTCGCCTTTCTTGATGAAGGTCCGGCAGATCACGTTCTCTGCAGCGCGGCCCTGGTGGACCGGCAGCAGGTACTTCTTGCCCAGCACCTCTTCGACGGCGGCCTGCAGGCGGCTGAAGCTCTGCGAGCCGGCGTAGGCGTCGTCGGCCTGGAACATCGCGGCGATCTGGTTGTCGCTCATCGCGTTGGTGCCGCTGTCGGTCAGCATGTCGAGGAACACGTCGCGCGTGCTGAGGCGGAAGGTGTTGAACCCGGCCTCCTTGATCGCGTCGAGGCGGCGTTCGACCGGTACGAGGTGCAGCTTCTGGACGACGCGCACTTTATGCAGTTCGAGCGGAATGTTCTCGCCGCTGTAAAATTTTACTTCACTCATGGCTGTTGGAAAATTAAAGTTGGATGAATTAGGTTAAAGTTGGTTATCAGGGAGACAAAGATAGAATTTTTTTTTAGACGGCCTCGGGAATTCCACTTTTTGTTTGATTTTATACGGAATTGTCGTTTTTTTATCCCCGAATTCTTTTTGCCCCGCCCGACCCTGCTCGTGAAATCTTGTTATCTTTGTTTTTCAGACCAAAGACCCCTCGACGATGAAACGCTACTTCCTGTTTTTTGCCCTGTTATGCTGTTCCGCAGCCCTCGCTCCGTCGCTGCTATGTGCCGAAACCGACCCTGCGATTATAGTCGTGAAAGACCCGCCGGTGACCGGTGCGATCGTGCGCGACAGCGTACGGCCGGGAGGGCTCCTGCCCGCGGCAGGGGCGGAACGGCCGCTGGTCTATGTCTTCCCGGTCCGCGACGAGATCATGCCCTCGGTGGTGCGTCTCACGGACAAGTGCCTGCGCGAGGCCGGGCAGATGGGGGCCGATTATGTGGTGATCCACCTCAATACTTACGGCGGCCTGCTCGATGCGGCCGACTCGATCCGCACGCGTATCCTCAACTCCCCGATCCCGGTCTACGTGTTCATCGACAACCAGGCGGCCAGTGCCGGGGCGCTGATCTCGATCGCCGCCGACAGCATCTATATGCGTCCGGGCGGCAGCATCGGCGCTGCGACGGTCGTCGACCGGAGCGGCGGGGCGTTGCCCGACAAGTACCAGAGCTTCATGCGCGGGATGATGCGCTCGACGGCCGAGGCCCACGGCAAGGTGCCGGTGGTGGGCGCGTCGGGCGACACGACGTGGCGCTGGCTGCGCGACCCGCTGGTCGCCGAGGCGATGGTCGATCCGCGGGTGGTGGTGCCGGGCCTGGTCGATTCGACCAAGGTGCTGACGCTGACGGCCGACGAAGCCGAGGCGTGGGGCTTCAGCGAGGGCAAGGCCCGCTCGGTGGACGAGGTGCTTGAGCTGGCCGGGATCGCCGGCGGCGAGGTTTACGAGTACCGTCCCACGACACTGGACCGTATCATCGGGTGGCTGACCCACCCGGCCGTTCAGGGCGTCGTGATCATGCTGATCGTGGGCGGCCTCTATTTCGAGTTACAGACGCCCGGTGTGGGGTTCCCGCTCGCGGTGGCCGTGCTCGGCGCGTGCCTTTACTTCGCACCGCTCTACCTCGAAGGGCTGGTGGCCCACTGGGACCTGATCCTTTTCCTGGCGGGTATCGTGCTGATCGTCCTGGAGCTGTTCGTCACGCCGGGCTTCGGCGTGCTCGGTATCGCGGGGATCGCGGCCGTCGTGCTGGGTCTCACGTTCGCGATGATCGACACGGACCTGCTGAAATACATCCCGTCGGGCCAGCTTTCGGCTTCGTATGTACTGCGTCCGGTGCTGGTGGTTGTCATCAGCATTGCGGTGGCGATGGTGCTCTGCCTGTGGCTGGGGCGGCGGTTCCTCACGGGCCGCTCGCGGCTGCGCGAGCGTGTCGTGCTCGCGTCGAGCCTCACGCCCGAGGCGGGGTATGTGGGCCGTATCGACGAGCCTGCGATGGTCGGGCGCGAGGGAACGGTGACCACGGTGCTCCGCCCCACGGGCCGCATCGAGATCGACGGCGCGTACCATGAGGCCGCCTCGGAGGACGGCTTCTATATTCCGCGCGGCGACCGGGTGACGGTGGTTCGCGCCGAGGGAGGCGTGCTTTACTGCCGCAAAGCGCCCCGGGCGGCGGAGACAGGGACGGACGGGGCTGTTCCCGGAGCCGGGGTGTGAGTCCCGGAACTCCGAAACAGGGCCTCGGAGTAGGCAGGCGTATAATTTTTACGTATCTTCGCGTCGCTATACCGTATAATCTGCTGCCATGAGAAAGATATTATGCGCCGTTGCGCTCGGGGGGCTCGTCCTGGCCGGGTGCGGAGGGGGCCGGAGCCGGGTCACGACGATCGACGGCTTCGCCCAGGGCTCGACCTACCATATCGTCATCAAATCGGACCGGCCGATGGACGACGCCCGTGCGGGCATCGACTCGGTGATCGCCACGTTCGACCGCTCGGCCTCGCTTTATTATAAGGGGTCGCTGTTGGAGCGGCTGAACGCCAATGAGACCGATTCGGTCGATGCTTACATCGCCGAATGTATCGAAGTGGCCGGACGGCTGAGCCGCGAGAGCGACGGCCTGTACGACATTACCGTCAAGCCGCTGGTGGCCGCATGGGGGTTCGCCGGTGAGGAACGTACGGAGCGGCCCGACGTCGACTCGCTGTTGCAGTATGTCGGCTATGAGAAGATACGGCTCGAAAACGGGCGCCTCGTGAAGTCGGACCCGAACGTGCAGATCGACCTCAACTCGATCGCGCAGGGATATACGGCCGATATCCTGGGCCGCTACATCGAGAGCCTCGGCGTCACGGACTACCTCGTGGAGATCGGCGGCGAGATCTTCTGTCGCGGGACCAATCCCGACGGCAGGGAGTGGGTCGTGGGGATCGACAAGCCCGTGGAGGGTAACTTCACCCCCGGGGCCGACCTGCAGGTCAAGCTGGGGATCAGCGACGAGGGGCTCGCCACTTCGGGCAACTACCGTAAGTTCTACACCGACGGGCAGGGCCGTAAGATCGTCCATACGATCGACCCGCGTACGGGCATGAGCGCCGAGAGCAGTCTGCTGGCCGCGACGGTCGTGGCTCCCACGGCGATCCTTGCCGACGCCTACGGTACGATGTTCATGGTGATGGGGCTCGAACGCAGCCGCGAGTTCCTCGCCGGGCGTCCCGACGTGCAGGCCTACCTCGTGTATGCCGACTCGGCGGGGAACTTCCGGACCTACGTGACCCCGGCGCTCGCGCGGAAGATCGTTAAGTAATCCCTATCCTGTCGATTGCCATGAAAAAGGTGCTGTTTTTTTACAATCCGTCCTCGGGCGAGACCGCCATTGCCGACGGTCTCGACGAGGTTGTGACGATCTACCAGAAGAAGGGCTACCTGGTGGTGCCCTACCGACTGGGTTTCACAGGCCAGGAGGCCGAGGTGATCGCCGAGGTCGACGCGTCGTTCCACCACATCCTCGTGGCGGGGGGCGACGGGACGGTCAACTTCGTGGTCAACCTGATGAAGCGGGCTGGCGTCGACCTGCCGATCGCGGTGCTGCCCACCGGGACGGCCAACGACTTCGCCCATATGCTGGGCGTGCCGGCCGATATCGGGCAGGCGTGCCGCAAGAATCTTGCGGGCGATATCCGCCCGATCGACCTCGGGCTTGCGGGCGACACCTATTTTGTCAATGTGTTCAGTTGCGGGCTCTTCACCGAGGTGTCGCAGAAGACCCCGACCATCCTCAAGAATACGTTCGGTAAGCTGGCCTACTATGTGGGCGGGCTCAACGAGCTGCCCAAGTTCCGTAAGATGCAGATCTCGATCGAGTGCGATGCCGGGAGCTACCGGGGCTCGTCGCTGATCTTTTTCGTGTTCAACGGCCGGTCGGCCGGCCAGTTGAAGCTGGCCTACCGCTCGGAGCCCGACGACGGGCTGCTCGACGTGCTGGTGGTCAGGGGCGATAACCCGTTCGAGACGTTGCGCACGGTGTTTCATTACCTGTCGCGCCGCAAGCGGCGCTACCCGCCGGGCATCGTGCATATGCAGTGCCGTGAGCTGCGCGTCGACGCGCTCCGGCCCGAGACGACCGACATCGACGGTCAGCCTGGGCCGGGGATGCCTGTCACGATCCGTTGCGAGCGCCATGCGCTCCGCGTACTCGCGCCGCGCCGCGGGTGGACAGGCCGGGAATAGGGACGCTTGCGATACCCGATATCACGGACCGGTCGTTTATCCATAGGGTGAGTCCCGGCCCGGACCCGATCGTCCGGACGTGGCAGGTTTGTGCTTGCGGGCTTTACGGTCTCGCGGGCCGGTTGCCGGATGGCCGGGGCGGGTTGCGTGGTCCTGGTCCGCTATTGGGGGACGGTCCTTGCGATGATCGGGTGGCGACCATGTGTCGGCGCCTGTCCGGTCGCGGCCCCGGGGGGCCGCTTTTCCTGTTTCTGGTCTGTTCCAGTTCGTTGCGGGCGTCGGGCAGATCGTTTTTACCCCGCTGAATTTGCATGTTTCGGATTTTATCTGCTTCTTTGTATCCGGAAAGGTTCCCGATGCCGGCGTGTGCCGGCTGGGATTAAATGGGAATGCCGTGTAAGTCGGCAACAGTTCCCGCTGCTGTAACTCTTGGCCATGCCTCCGGGCAGGCCCCTTGCTCTCCACCGAGGTCACTGTCCCTGACGGGATGGGAAGGCCGGAGGGCCGGAAGGGAGAAGTCAGAAGACCTGCCTTTTCGTGCCTCACGATTTTACGGCCTACGGCGAATGGGCGGGTAGATCCTCGGTAATCGTTTCCGGTTTCTGTCTTTGCTGTGCGTTCTGCCGTCCGCCGGGATCGGGAGGGGGACCTGCGCGGGACGTCCTGCGCGCTGACCGATGCCGATGCGCCGAACCTTGCTTGCGATCGTTTTGTTGTGTGTGACCTGCGGTGCTGCCGCGGGACAGGATGTTGCGGGCTCCGTGCACCGGATCGACGGGATCACGGTACGCGGCGAGCGTCCGGTACGCGAGGCGGGTCTTACGCGTACGGAGATCGACTCGACGCAGCTGGCCGAGTCGGGTACGGCCTCGATGGCCGAGCTGCTTACGCGTCACACGCCGCTCTTCATCAAGACATACGGCCAGGGCTCGATGGCCACCGTCTCGTTCCGCGGGACGGCGCCCTCGCATACGCAGGTCGAGTGGAACGGGATGAACATCAACAACCCGATGCTCGGGCAGGTCGACTTTTCGCTGCTGCCGGTCTGGTTCGTCGACCGGGTCGAGCTGCTGCATGGCGGCAGCTCGCTGCAAGCGGGGGCGGGTGCGCTCGGCGGGACGGTCGTGATGGGCTCGGTGCCGCGCTGGGACCGCCGTTTTTACGGGACGGTCGCCCAGTCGGGCGGCAGCTTCGGGACGTGGCAGACTTTCGTGGCGGCCGGGGGCGGTAGCCGCAAGGTGCAGGCGCGGGTCCGCTACCTGTACGAGCGGGCGCGCAACGACTTCCGGTTCCGCAATATCGCCGTTCCGCCGTTCGAGCGCGTGCGCCAGCAGAATGCCGATTATGAGAAGCACGGGGCGACGGCCGACCTGTTCTGGAACGCCGGGCGCGGCCATATGCTCGCGCTCAGCGCGTGGTACCACCATGCCGACCGCAACCTGCCGCACCTCATGTCGTTCCAGGGCAAGGGGCGGCGCGAGACGCAGACCGACGACGAGCTGCGCGTGGTGCTGCGCTGGAGCAAATACTGGCGGAAGGTCTCGACCGGGCTTTCGAGCGGTTATGCCACGACGGGTATCGACTACCTGCTGGCCAACCTGACGGATATCGAGTGGCTCACCAATATCGACTCGCGCAGCACGGTACACAGCCTGTATAATAAGTATCGGGTCGAGTGGCGTCCGTCGGAGCGCACCGCGCTGCGGGCCGTGCTCAATGCCGACTACCACCGGGTCCGCACGCTCGACCGCCGCTCGGCCGAGGGCTACGGGGCGTCGCGCACCGAGCTGGGCCTCACGCTGAGCGCCCACCATAGCTTTACGTCCGTCGTGGCGGGCTACGTGCTGTTGCGCGGCGAGCTGAGCGACGGCAGCGCGGCTCCGCTCATGCCTTCGCTCGGGGTCGAGGTGGCGCCGCTGCGTGCGCGCGACCGGCTGCGGTTGCGGCTCAACCTGACGCGCAACTATCACCGGCCGACGCTCAACGACCTCTACTGGCTGCCGGGCGGCAATCCGGCGCTCAAGCCCGAGCGGGGATACACGGGCGACGTGGCGGCCGATTATGCGCAGGCGTTCGGGCGCTGGACCCTCGGCGTGACGGCGGCCGGATATGTGTCGGCTATCGACGACTGGATCGCGTGGCGCCCGAGCGATTACCGCTACTGGACGGCCGACAACATCCGCGAGGTGCTTGCGCGCGGGGCCGAGCTGACGGCCGTGGCTTCGTACCGGGCGTCGGCCTGGACCGTCTCGCTGCGCGGCAACTATGCCTATACGCGCACGACCAACCGGAACGCGTTGTCGGCCTCCGACGAGTCGATGGGCAAGCAGCTGATCTATATCCCGATGCACAAGGGGTCGGCGATGCTGTCGGCCGCATGGCGCGGCTTCTACCTCGACTACCTCTGCACGGCGACCGGCGAGCGCTTCACCACGTCGAGCAACGAGGCGACGCGCCACAGGCTTCCGGCCTATGACCTGCACGACGTGACGCTGGGCCGCAGGTTCGGTTTCGGCACGACCGTGGGGCTCGACGTGCAGCTGCGCGTGAACAACCTCTTCGGGCGCGACTACCAGGCGATCCTGTGGCGCGCGATGCCGGGGCGCAACTTTATGCTCACCGCCAAACTTACGTTCTGATCACACATAAACCTTTAAATAATCGATCCATGAAAAAGATTTTCTTATTTGCCGCGGCGCTGCTCGCTTTTGCCTGCGCCAAGGACGGTGGCAACGGCGATCCCGGGTTCAACCTGGGTACAGGCGTGTTCGTCTGCAACCAGGGGACCTTCACGTCGGACGACGCGAGCCTCTCATTTTACGATCCGGCCGGGAAGACGGTGGTCAAGGACCTGTTCTACGATGCCAACGGATTTCCGCTCGGCAATGTCTGCCAGTCGATGGCGATCCGAGGCAACGAGGGCTTCGTGGTGGTCAACAATTCGGGCAAGGTGCAGGTGATCAACACGACCACGGGCCGGTGGATCGCCACGATCGACGGGCTCACCTCGCCCCGCTACGTGCACTTCGTGAGCGACACGAAGGCCTATGTGAGCGATATGTACAGCAAGTCGATCACGGTGATCAATCCGCAGACCCACAAGGTGACCGGGTCGATCCTGGCCGGTCGCGGCACCGAGCAGATGGCCCAGTGGGGCGACTACGTGTTCGCGGCCAGCTACTCCTATAACAATCAGATCTACCGCATCGACACGCGCCGCGACGAGGTGGTCGACTCGGTGACCGTCGCCAAGCAGCCCAACAGCGTGGCTATGGATCGCAACGGCAAGCTCTGGGTACTTTCGGACGGCGGCTACGATGGCTCGCCCTACGGACAGGAGATGGCGGCCCTCACGCGTATCGACGCAGCCACGTTCACCGTCGAGCAGGTGTTCCCCTTCACGTCGATGGATGCCTCGCCCACCGGTCTTACGATGAACGGTACGCGCGATGTGCTTTACTATGTCAACGGCAGTTGGAACCAGTCGGCCGCTTTCAGCCGGGGCGTGTTCCGGATGAACGTGACCGCGACGGAGCTCCCGGCCGACCCGTTCATCCCCGAGGGTACGCACCTGTTCTTCGGATTGGGCGTACATCCGGCCACATCGGAAGTGTATGTCTCGGATGCGCTCGACTACCAGCAGGCGGGTATCATATACCGTTATAACACGTCGGGTGCGCTGGTCGACGAGTTCCGGACGGCGATCTGTCCCGGTGCGTTCTGCTTCAAGACTGGGAATTAGGACCGTCTGAGATCCGGGACGGCCTGTGGCTGTACGGGATAAGGGGGCGGGAGCGGATGCCGTGACGGCGGTCCGTTCCCGCCTTGTTTTCCGGCCGGGACCCCGGGAGGCTGTGCCGCGGGCTCCCCTGTAAATATACTCCTTGCGGATGTCCGGCTGGGCACGGCGGATCACGTGCACGCTATCGCCTCGCTACTTCGGGGGGTATGCGCGCCGTCAGCCTCAAAGGTCCGGCGATCGCCGGGCTGTGGCGCGACTATGCGGCGCTGGCCGCGGTATTCGACGCCCGGGCAGTACCGAACTGCCGGAAACGCGGATAGCCCGCGGGTGCCGCCAGGTCGGCGTGCTCCGGCTGTGGCCGGGGTCCGGCATACAGGCGGCTGTGCCGGCCGTACGCTTCGGGTGTCTCCGGCATGGGATAGGTGAGGCAACGGCTTGCGTCGGTGAAACCACGGGTAACGGCCGCCTTCCCGATGTCCAGAGCGCTCCGGACATAAAAATTGCGCATGCCCCGGTAGGGACATGCGCAACCTTTGAAACGATATAGCGCTATCCGAGATAGGATTTGAGCAGCTTGCTCCGCGAGCTGTGGCGCAGCCGGCGGATCGCCTTTTCCTTGATCTGGCGGACGCGCTCACGCGTAAGCCCGAACTTCTCGCCGATCTCCTCGAGGGTCATCTCCGAGCAGCCGATGCCGAAGAAATACTTGATGATATCCTTCTCTCGCTCGGTCAGCGTAGCCAGAGCGCGCTCGACCTCGGTTCCCAGCGACTCGTTGATCAGGCCGCGGTCGGCGTTCGGCGAGTCGGTGTTGACCAGCACGTCGAGCAGGCTGTTGTCCTCGCCGTCGGCGAACGGAGCGTCGACCGAGACGTGGCGGCCCGATACGCGCAGCGTATCCGACACTTTCTCTTTCGGAAGGTCGAGCTCCTGTGCCAGCTCGTCGGGCGAGGGCGTGCGCTCGTGCTCCTGCTCGAACTTGGCGAAAGCCTTGTTGATTTTGTTTAAAGATCCCACCTGGTTGAGCGGAAGGCGTACGATACGCGACTGTTCGGCCAGCGCCTGGAGGATCGACTGACGGATCCACCATACGGCGTATGAGATGAATTTGAATCCGCGCGTCTCGTCGAACTTCTCGGCCGCTTTGATCAGCCCGAGGTTACCCTCGTTGATCAGGTCCGGAAGGCTAAGCCCTTGGTTCTGGTACTGCTTGGCCACCGAGACAACGAAACGCAGGTTGGCACGGGTCAGCTTTTCCAAAGCCTCCTGGTCACCCTTCTTGATCCGTTGGGCGAGTTCCACTTCTTCCTCAACGGTGATCAGGTCCTCCTTGCCAATCTCCTGCAAGTACTTGTCCAGCGAAGCGCTTTCACGATTGGTGATGGACTTGGTGATCTTTAATTGTCTCATTGTATCAAACTGTGTGTGTTTTTATTAATAAAAGGCCCCCGGTCCCCGAAGAGACCGGGATTGCCTTGATAGTTCCTGTCTGTTACAATCTGTTCCGCGACCCTATTCCTGCATCAGTCGGAAGTTCTCCATCACACCGTCGCGGTTGATGCCCGAGATCAGGTAGATCTTCGAGGTGACTTTGGCAAGGTCGGCCGCGCTGCGGACGTAGCTGTCGTTGATCCGGGTGATCACAAAACCGGGCTCGATGCCGGCTTTGGCCAAGATGCCGCTGGGGCTTACCTCGACGACGCGCGCGCCTCCGTTCACTTTCAGCGCCTTCCTGTCCTTGTCGCTCAGGTCGGCGAAACGTCCGCCAAGTGCGCTAACGGCATCGATGTCATCCTTCGATACCAATTCTGCCTTACCAGCTTTATTACGCAGCGTTACCTCAAATTGTTTCGTGTCGCCCCCTCTTTTTGCAAGAATTTTTACTTTATCGTTGGGACGGTATTTGGCGACCTGTTCTAAAAGCTGAGAAGACTTTGCAACTTTCGTGCCATTGATCTCGGTGATCACGTCGCCTTCCTTGATCCCGGCCTCGTGGGCTGCGCCGTCGGTTTCGACCGAAGCCACGTACACGCCGCCTACTTCTTTGATGCCTTTTTCTTTACCTTCCCGTTCGATAAAGTCGGCCGTCACGTCGGTAATGCTGATCCCCAGGCGGGCACGCTGTACGACGCCGTACTCCTTGAGGTCTACCACCACTTTCTTGACGATGGTCGTCGGTACGGCGAACGAGTATCCGGCGTAGCTCCCGGTGGGCGACTTGATCACGGTGTTGATGCCCACCAGCTCGCCGCGCACGTTGGTCAGTGCGCCGCCGCTGTTTCCGGGGTTCACCGCCGCGTCGGTCTGGATGAACGACTCGATGCTGAACTGGTCGGGGATCACCGCCAGGTTACGCGCTTTGGCGCTCACGATACCCGCCGTCACGGTCGACTGCAGGCCGTAGGGGCTGCCGATGGCCAGCACCCACTCGCCCAGGCGCAGGTCGTCCGAGTTGCCGAAGGGAAGGGTCGGCAGGTCGGCGCCCTCGACCTTGATCAGCGCGATGTCGGTCGTCGGGTCGGTTCCGATGATCTTGGCCTCGAACTGTCGGTCGTCGTTGAGCGTTACCTTCAGCTTCGAGGCGTTCTCGACCACATGGTTGTTGGTGACAATATATCCGTCGGGGCTGATGATCACGCCCGAGCCGCCCGAGCGGCGCTCCTGCGAGGGTGCCTGCTGGCGTCCGCGGCCCTGTCCCTGCTGCGGGATGCCGAAGAACTCCCAGAACGGATCGAAGCCGAACGGGCTCGACTGCTGGGCCATCTGGACCTCTTCGATCTTTTCGATGTTGACCACAGCCTCGACGGCGTTCTCGGCGGCATAGGTCAGGTCGGGGTATTTGTCCCCCTCATAGGTGGTGAAGTGGTTGCCGGCACTGCCTGCAAATTCCACGATCCGGGTCTGCGGCGCGGTGTCGCGGCTCTCCGAGACGGCGTATGCGGTCAGGCCGCCGGCCAGGGCCGACGCGGCCACCAGGCCCAGGGCAAATGAAATCCTTTTCATATTGTTGTTAAATGTTTAGGTTGGTTGACAATTGAATAAAACATACAAAAAGGTCGAATTTCACCATAGGCTGTGTGTCATGCGGGTTTTTGAGGGTTGATAATCGGTTGACTGCAAACATGCTGTATAAAACGCCGGTCGGTTCCGGTTTATTGTAGTGCGTACAAAAATCGGGCCGCGTGGCCTGTTATGTCAGTGGTCCCGGAGGCCCGGAGCGGGCTGTGTGCCGGTGTCCGGGACGGGCGGTGCGGAAGGGTGGGCATGCCCTGGTCCGGATAGCGCATGGCAGGCCCGGCGGTACACGGAATAGAACGGTACGCATGTGTGGGATATTGTGCGGCCGGAGGTCGTCCGGGCCGTGTGCCGGAATGTGCTGCGGACCGGGGCCGGACCGGGCATTTGGAAACCCGGCGGTTTTTGCCTAAGTTTACAGGGCGGGTGTCTGCCTGGGCGCAAGATCGGTCGGCCTGCAGGCATTACCCGTGCCGACTAAAACGATATACTGTATGAAAAGAATCCTGACCCTGTTGGTCGCAGCGGCTGCCCTGGCCGGCTGCGGACGTAACGCCGGCGCCGACCGTGACGCCGCGATGGACCGTTTTGTCGATGAGCTGATGGCCCGCATGACCGTTGACGAGAAGATCGGCCAGTTGAACCTGCTGGCCGCTCCGGGCGACATCGTCACGGGTGAGGCCCAGAACAGCGACGTGGCCGGGCCGATCTCCCGCGGCGAGGTGGGCGGACTGTTCAACCTCAAGGGGGTGGACAAGATCCGCGACATCCAACGGCTGGCCGTCGAAAAGAGCCGGCTCGGCATTCCGCTGATCTTCGGCATGGACGTGATCCACGGCTACGAGACGACCTTCCCGATCCCGTTGGCACTGACTGCTACGTGGGACACGGCGGCCATGCGCGAGGCGGCGCGGATCGCCGCGCGCGAGGCGAGCGCGTCGGGTATCTGCTGGACCTTCTCGCCGATGGCCGACATCTCGCGTGATCCGCGCTGGGGCCGCGTGGCCGAGGGGGTGGGCGAGGACCCGTACCTGGGCGCGGAGATGGTCCGGGCGATGGTCTACGGCTACCAGGGGGCCGATCCCTCGCATTATGCGACCGACGAGATCATGGCCTGCGTCAAGCACTTCGCGCTCTACGGCGCGTCGGAGGCCGGGCGCGACTACAATACGGTCGATATGAGCCGTCAGCGGATGTATAACGACTATTTCCCGACTTACAGGGCTGCGGTCGATGCCGGTGTGGGTAGCGTAATGGCCTCGTTCAACGAGATCGACGGCGTGCCGGCCACGGCCAACCGCTGGCTGCTGACCGACGTGCTGCGCGACCAGTGGGGCTTTGACGGACTGGTCGTATCCGACTATTCGGGCATCATGGAGATGACCGCGCACGGGATCGGCGACCTTCCCGAGGTGTCTGCCCGCGCGCTTCGGGCGGGCAACGACATGGATATGATGAGCTTCGGCTACATCGGGACGCTGCGGGCGTCGCTCGACGCCGGCCTGGTGACCGAAGCCGAGATCGACCGGGCCTGCCGGCTGGTGCTGGAGGCCAAGTACAAGCTGGGGCTGTTCGACGATCCGTACCGCTATTGCGATGCGGAACGGACGGCGCGCGAGGTGTTCGCTCCGGAACACCGGGCCCGTGCGCGGCAGATCGCGGCCGAGAGCTTCGTGCTTTTGAAGAATGAGAACGACCTGCTGCCGCTCCGCCGGGGCGGCGTGATTGCCGTGGTGGGTCCGCTGGCCGCCTCGCGCGAGAATATGCCGGGTACGTGGAGCGTGGCCACCGACCTCCGCGCGCCCTCGACGCTGGTCGAGGGGCTGCGCGCCGTGGCGGGCGGGGCGACGAAGGTGGTCTATGCCCGCGGCAGCAATGTCTGCCACGACGGGGCTTTGGAGCGTGCCGCCACGACGTTCGGCCGCGACATTCCGCGCGACGGGCGCAGCGACCGCGCGATGATCGACGAGGCGGTGCGCGTGGCGCGCTCGGCCGATGTGGTCGTGGCTGCGCTGGGCGAGCCGTCGGAGATGAGCGGCGAGTCGAGCAGCCGGACCGACCTCGGCATTCCCGACGCGCAGCGCGAGCTGCTCGAGGCGCTTGTGGCCACGGGTAAGCCCGTGGTGCTGGTGCTCTTCGCCGGTCGGCCGATGACCCTCTCGTGGGAGGCGGCTCATGTGCCGGCCATCCTCAACGTATGGTTCGGCGGGACCGAGGCGGCCGAGGCGATCGCCGACGTGCTGTTGGGCGATGCGAGCCCGGGCGGCCGGCTTCCCTCGTCGTTCCCGCGCAACGTGGGGCAGATCCCCGTCTATTACAACCATAAGAATACGGGGCGCCCGGCGGCCGATGCCGATTGGTTCGCCAAGTTCCGCAGCAACTACCTCGACGTGCCCAATTCGCCGCTCTACCCGTTCGGTTACGGGTTGACATACACGACGTTCGAGTATGGTGAAGTGAGCCTCTCTTCCGACCGTCTGGCACGGGACGGGGCGATCACCGCGACGGTGCGCGTCACGAACACCGGCGCGCGCGACGGCGTGGAGGTCGTGCAGCTCTACACGCGCGACCGGGTGGGCAGCGTTACGCGGCCCGTGCAGGAGCTCAAGGGTTTCCGCCGCGTACCGCTCCGCGCAGGTGAAAGCGCCGACGTCTCGTTCACGATCACGCCCGATATGCTCCGATTCTACAATGCCGAGCTCGCATATGTGGCCGAGCCGGGCGAGTTCGACGTGATGATCGGCGGCAGCAGCGACTGGACCCGGAGCGTCGGGTTCACCCTGGAATAAGGATAAACAGTCGATACGATGATGCGATACGGATATTGGTTGGGGGCTGGCCTGCTGGCCGCGGTGTTGGCAGCAGGTCCCGGGTGCCGCGGAGGTGCGGTGTCGCCCGACGAGGCGCTGCTCGACAGCGTCGAGCGCCGCACGGTGGACTATTTCTGGAGCGGGGCCGAGCCGGTGAGCGGCATGGCGCGCGAGCGCTACCATGTCGACGAGCCGGAGGTCGAGGCCGAGGTGGTCACCTCGGGTGGCAGCGGGTTCGGGATCATGGCGCTGATCGCCGGGATCGAGCGGGAGTATATCCCGCTCGAGGAGGGCTTTGCGCGTTTCGAGCGGATCGTCTCGTTCCTCGAGGGGGCCGATCGTTTCCACGGAGCGGCGCCCCACTGGTGGTATGGGCCGACCGGGCGTGTCAAGCCGTTCAGTCCTCAGGATGACGGCGGCGACCTGGTCGAGACGGCCTTCCTGATGCAGGGACTGCTGACGCTCCGCCAGTACCTGTCTGACGGCGGCGAGCGCGAGATGCGGCTTGTCGAGCGGATCGACCGGCTGTGGCACGCGGTCGAGTGGGACTGGTACCGCAACGGGCAGAACGTTCTCTACTGGCACTGGAGCCCCACGCACGGCTGGACGATGAACATGCCGGTACGTGGGTTCAACGAGTGCCTGGTGATGTATGTCCTCGCAGCCGGGTCGCCGACCCATCCGGTCGATCCGGCCGTTTATCATGAGGGTTGGGCCGAGGGAGGCGCCATTGTGCAGCCGCACGAGGTCGAGGGGCAGACGCTCCGTCTGCGCAACCAGGGTGCTGCGGCCGGCCCGCTGTTCTGGGCCCACTATTCGGTCCTCGGGCTCGACCCGCGGGGCCTGCGCGACCGCTATGCCGACTACGGCGACGAGATGCGCGCGCTGACGCTGGCCAACCGAGCCTACTGTATCCGCAATCCGAAGGGGTATGACGGCTACGGTGAGGCCTGCTGGGGCCTTACGTCGAGTTATTCGCCCGGCGGATATGTGGGCCATGCCCCGGTCGGGGAGCGCGACCTCGGGGTGATCTCGCCCACGGCGGCGCTCTCGTCAGTTGTCTACGCGCCCGAATATGCCCTGGAAGTGATGCGGCACCTGCGGGCCGACCGTCCCGGGCTTTGGGGGCCTTACGGGTTTTACGACGCGTTCAGTCCGTCCACCGGTTGGTACGTGCCGCGCTACCTGGCCATCGATCAGGGTCCGGTGGCCGTGATGATCGAGAATTACCGCTCCGGATTGCTCTGGGAGCTGTTCATGAGCCATCCTGACGTGCAGCGCGGCCTGCGCCGGCTCGGATTCGGATCGCCGCACCTGAAAGATAAGACGCGCAGGACCGGCCGTTAGGAGGCCTGGCCGCGGACGTTACAGGCGGTGCGGTTGCGGAGAAACGATACGGGACAGCGCTTTTCAGCGGGATGTAAAAGAGGCCGGCACCGAGTGCCGGCCTCTCCTTTTGGATTGGTATGTCGGTTTAGAAGAACGCCTTGCGCAGCATGTCGACCGCGTCGAGCTTTTCCCAGCCGAAGAATTCGATCTCTTTGGTCACGGGCTTGCCGTCTTCCATGACGGTCACCTTCTCGGTATAGGGCCGGTTGCCGAAGTGGCCGTACGAGGCCGTAGCCTCGAAGATCGGGTTCTTGAGGCCGAACCGGGCCACGATCTTGGCCGGGCGCAGGTCGAAGAGGCCGTCGATCCGCCGGGCGATCTCGCCGTCGGTCATCGGAACCTTGGCCGTACCCTTCGTGTCGATATAGATGCTCAACGGGCGGGCGATGCCGATCGCGTACGAGAGTTGCACGAGCACCTCGTCGGCGATACCTGCCGCCACCATGTTCTTGGCGATATGGCGCGCCGCGTAGGCTGCCGAGCGGTCGACCTTCGACGAGTCCTTGCCCGAGAAGGCTCCGCCGCCGTGGGCGCCTCGGCCGCCGTAGGTGTCGACGATGATCTTGCGGCCCGTGAGGCCTGTGTCGCCGTGCGGTCCGCCGATCACGAACTTACCCGTCGGGTTGACGTGCAGGATGTAGTCGTCACCGATCAGCCCGGCCAGCCGGTCGTGCGCGCGCTCGAGGCGGGCCTTGACGCGCGGGATCAGGATCGTGCGGACGTCCTCTTTGATCCTGGCGCCCATCTCGGCTTCGGCCTGCTTCTCGCTCTTGCCGCCGCCGGGTAGGACGAACTCGTCGTGCTGGGTCGACACGACGATCGTGTGCACGCGCTGCGGGTGCCCGTTGTCGTCGTACTCGATCGTCACCTGGCTCTTCGAGTCGGGACGCAGGTAGGTCATCACCTCGCCCTCTCGGCGGATGACGGCCAGCTCCTTGAGGATCACATGCGAGAGGATGAGCGTGGCTGGCATGAACTCGCGCGTCTCGTTGCAGGCGTAGCCGAACATGATGCCCTG
>JAFQJK010000064.1 GCA_017415005.1 Rikenellaceae bacterium | reverse complement strand
TTTCGGGAGCGGTCCGCCACTAAGTTAACAATAAACTACAGACTCTGCTTCGACTCGCAGGCTGCCTCCTTGCTGATCTTCTTGATCAGACCCTGCAGCACGCTGCCGGGGCCGAGCTCAGTGAACGAGGTGGCACCGTCGGCGACCATGTTCTGTACGATCTGCGTCCAGCGGACCGGAGCGGTGAGCTGGGCGATCAGGTTGGTGCGGATCTCGTCCGGGCAGGTGTGCGGCCTGGCATCGACATTCTGGTAGACCGGGCACACCGGAGCTTTGAACGGGGCGGCCTTGATAGCGGCCTCAAGCTCGACGCGGGCAGGCTCCATCAGCGGCGAGTGGAACGCACCGCCCACGCTCAGCTTGAGCGCGCGCTTGGCTCCGGCCTCGGTGGCCTTGGCGCAGGCCGCGTCGATCGCCTCGTTGCTGCCCGAGATCACGAGCTGCCCCGGGCAGTTGTAGTTGGCGGCCACGACCACGCCGTCGACCGAAGCGCAGATCTCCTCGACCTTCTCGTCGGGCAACGCGATGATGGCGGCCATCGTCGAGGGATTCTGCTCGCAGGCTTTCTGCATGGCCTGGGCACGCTTCGACACGAGGGTGAGCCCATCCTCGAAGCTGAGGGCGCCGGCGGCCACGAGCGCACTGAACTCGCCGAGCGAGTGGCCGGCGACCATCTCGGGGCGGAACTCGTCGCCCAGCGCCTTGGCCATGATGACCGAGTGCAGGAAGACGGCGGGCTGCGTCACCTTGGTCTGCTTGAGCTCGTCGGCCGTGCCGCTGAACATGATATCGGTAATACGGAAACCGAGGATCTCGTTGGCTTTCTCGAACATCTCCCTGGCCATCGGGACGTTGTCGTACAGGTCTTTGCCCATGCCGGTGAACTGGGCACCCTGGCCCGGGAAAACGTATGCTTTCATGTGTGATCTGGTTAATGGGTTAATGCGGGCAAAGTTAGCAAAATATTCTTTGTCGCGTCACCCGGCGGATGAAAAGAGGCTGTACGCTCCCCGGCGGATGTGCCCCGCAGCGTCTCCAGGCCCGGTTACCCGATGCCGTACAGCCCGCCGAACCTTTGGCCGCCGCCCGGCGGCCGGCTCCGCTACATTCCTTCCGTGCCGCCACCTATCTGTGCCGGCCTCTCATGCCCGGGCTGCTGCCGTACCCCGCCCGGTGGTCCGCACGGCGCCTTCCGGCATCCGCAAGCACATGCCCCGGGACAGGCGGTATGCGCCGGGACCTAACGCGCGGTCAACGCAGCCATCTCGTCCGGACCGGGCAGGCAGTCCATCGGCTCATAATCGCCGCCCGGCGACAGGCGGTAGCAATAATGGGTCAGGCCGTTAGTGATCCAGACGTAGCGGGCCCCGAGCACGCTGTTGTAGCGCACCGCCTGGTCGAGCACCGGGCGCAGGACCTCGACTTCGGGGGCTTTGCACTCGACCAGCAGCCAGGGCTGCCCGTCACGCGTGCAGACCACCACATCGGCCCGCTGGGGCTGCCCGTTGAGCGAAACCGGATACTCGCCCCGGATCAGCGCGCCCGGCACGCCGGCACAGGCGGTCAGGTAGCGAAGCACATGGGCACGCACCCACTCCTCGGGCGTGAGCACGAGCCACCGTCCGCGCACCGTATCCCATATACGGTGCCTGGCACCGTCGGCCGTCACGCGAAACCGAAAAACCGGAAAATTTAACCGCGGATGTCGCTCCATATCTCGAAAAAAGTTACTAATTTTAGCCCAAATTGTTTCATTTCGAATCGACCGCCGCCCATTCTGAAAAGAATGTAACACGGATGGCATAAAAGTATAAAAAATAGACAATGGACGCAAACAAAAAGAGTAAAGCGGAGGAGGCACTACGCTATCACGCGGAAGGCCGCCCGGGCAAGATCGAGGTAATCCCGACCAAACCATACAGCACCCAGAACGATCTGGCGCTGGCCTACTCGCCCGGCGTGGCCGAGCCATGCCTGGCCATCGAGAAGAATCCAGAGGATGCCTATAAATATACGGCCAAGGGCAACCTGGTGGCCGTTATCTCGAACGGTACGGCCGTACTCGGGCTGGGCAACATCGGCGCGCTGGCCGGCAAGCCCGTCATGGAAGGCAAGGGTCTGCTGTTCAAAACATTCGCAGACATCGACGTATTCGACATCGAGGTCGGGACGACCAACGTCGACGAGTTCATCGAGACGGTCAAGAACATCTCGCCCACGTTCGGGGGCATCAACCTCGAGGACATCAAGGCCCCCGAGTGTTTCGAAATCGAAGACCGGCTCAAACAAGAGCTGTCGATCCCGGTGATGCACGACGACCAGCACGGCACGGCCATCATCTCGTCGGCCGCGCTGCTCAACGCGCTGGAGCTGGTCGGCAAGAAGATCGAAGACATCCGCGTGGTGGTCAACGGCGCGGGAGCCGCCTCGGTATCGTGCTCGAAGCTCTACATCGCCCTCGGCGTCAAAAAGGAGAACCTCGTGATGTGCGACAGCAAGGGAGTGATCTCCAAGCGGCGCACAGACCTCAACCCGATCAAGGCCCAGTTCGCGACCGACCTGCCGGTCACGACACTCGAGGAGGCGATCAAAGGGGCCGATATGTTCCTGGGCCTATCGGCCGCCGACGTGCTCACGCCCGGGATGGTGCGCAGCATGGCCCACGACCCGATCGTCTTCGCGCTGGCCAACCCCAATCCCGAGATCAGCTATGAGGCGGCCATGGAGTCGCGCCCCGACATCATCTTCGCCACGGGCCGCTCGGACTACCCCAACCAGGTCAACAACGTGCTCGGTTTCCCTTACATCTTCCGCGGGGCGCTCGACGTGCGCGCAACGGCCATCAATGAAGAGATGAAGATCGCCGCCGTCAAGGCCCTCGCCGCACTGACCAAGGAACCGGTGCCCGACATCGTGGCCGCCGCATACAACGACAGCTCGATCGCCTTCGGCCGCGACTACCTGATCCCCAAGCCGCTCGACCCGCGCCTGATCACTCACATCTCGATGGCTGTGGCCAAGGCCGCCATCGAGTCGGGCGTCGCCCGCCATACGATCACCGACTGGGATGCCTACCGCTTCGAGCTCGAGAGCCGCATGGGCCGTGACGACAAGCTGCTGCGGGCCATCCGGACCATGGTGCGCACGGCACCGCCGCGCCGTATCGCCATAAGCGACGGCGACAAACCCCACTTCCTCGAGGCGGCCGCCCACCTCATCAATGACAAGCTGGCCCGGCCGATCCTGATCGGCGACCGCGGCAAGATCGAGGCGCTGGCCGCCGAGCACAACCTCGAGATCCCTGCCGACCTGATCGTCGACTTCCGCAGCGAGGCCGAAGCCGATCGCCGCGAAAAATACGCCCAGATGCTCTACGCCAAGCTCAACCGCAAAGGACTGAGCCTCAACGAAGCGCGCAAGAACATGCTCAAACGGAGCTGGTTCACCCTGATGATGGTCGCCGCCGGCGACGCCGACACGTCGATCCTCTCGTACGCGCGCCGCTACACCAAAGCACTGCGCCCCGTGCGCGATCTGTTCTCGGTGGCCGCGCGCCCGACCCTCGCCTCGATGATGATCGTCAACACCAAACGCGGCCCGATGTTCTTCGCCGACATGGCCATCAACACCAACCCGTCGACCGAGGAGCTGATCGAGATCACGCGCATGACCGCCGGAGCGATCAAGAAATTCGGCGTCGAGCCGGTGATCGCGCTGCTCTCGCACTCGAACTTCGGTACCGACACCGAGGCACAGGCCGTCAAGGTGGCCCGTGCCGTCGAGGTGCTGCACGACCGCTACCCCGATCTGGTGGTCGACGGCGAGATGAAGGCCGACGTAGCCCTCGACAAGAAGCTGCGCAACGAGATGTACCCGTTCAACCGGCTGGGCGACCGCGACGTCAACACGTTCATCTTCCCCAACCTGTCGGCGGCCAACATCTCGTACAAGATGATGGAGATCCTCGGCGGAGCCGACATCACGGGTCCCGTGCTGCTGGGCCTCACCGCCGGCGTACACCTGATCACAGAGAAGGCCAGCGCGCGCAGCATTGCCAACCTGGCGATGATCGCTGCCGCGACCGAGACCTCGGCCCATTAGCCCGCCGCACGGCCCGATGGCTGCTACGGGGCAGTAGCGCCGAGCTGACCCGGCATGCCGGCCTGTACGGCGCTTAGAACAGACCAACCGTCCCGACCCTTGCGGCCGGGACGGTTCTTTTTCGACCTGCCTCCGGGCATTATGATCCCGGGGGCGATCCGGAACCGGACGATACGGCACAGCCAGTATGCCATCGGGGGTCCGTCCGTGAGGAAAACCTCGGATGCACATCACACATCGGAACAACCGTCCAACCGGGCGAACGACACACCCACACCCGGGGCAGCCACCACACCGGACCGCAGAGGAGAGTCCACCTACCGCGTAACGTGAGCCCGGAGCGACCTCGCCCCACCCGCGCCGGAAGAAGAGGCTGACCCGGATATGTAGCACCGGAGGCCCGCACAGGCAGGGGAAAAACTGCAATGAGACGGATCGGGCAACGGACGGTTAACCGGCGCGGGAAGGAGCCACCGGGGCAACAGCCGGCAACACGCGAAAAAAGGCACCGGGCATGCGACCGATGCGTCACGCCGCATCCGGAAACAGCCTGCCGCACCGGGAGCAGAGCGCCCGGCGCCGCTCCGGCAGCATAGGGCGGAAGCGCACGACGCTACCCACCGGGAACGGGGATGGGAGGTCACGGGCATTTTACCGGCACGAGAGCCCTCTTTTTGCCGGAATAATTATATATTTGCTCCTGTTACGCCGACTCACCCGGCGGGCATCCCGGCGACTCCGGGCGGCCGCGGCCGCAAACTGCCCGCACCTAACACGCCATGCCATGAAAAACCGCCTGATCCTCATGGGCTCTGTCCTCACGATGCTCGCCGCCACGCCGGCCGGCGCACAGGACTTCCCGGACTTCGACGAACCCGCGGGTCCTGCCCTGCCCGCAATACCCGCCTGGACCGACCCGACCGCGACACAGATCAACCGTGAGCCGCCCCGCACGGAATTCATCACATACGACACCCGGGAGAAAGCGCTCGGGAATAATTACGAAACGTCCAACTACTTCCAGCAGTTGCAGGGCGCGTGGCGCGTCCGCACGCTCGATGCGCAGGCCGAGCCCGACAGCGCGCTGCTCAGGCCCGGCCTCGACCTCAGCGATTGGACCGAAGTGCAGCTTCCGCAGGCTTCGCCGCTCCGCGCGCCGATGGCCGTATACCGCCGCGAGTTCAAGATGCCGTTCGTGTGGGACGGCCGCCAGATCTTCCTGCATGTGGGCCAGGTCGCAGGCGCCTATTACGTATATGTCAACGGCCAACTCGCAGGCTACAGCGAGGACTCGAAAGCTCCGTCTGAGTTCGACATCACCAAGCTCGTCGAGGAAGGGATGAACAGCCTGGCGATCGTGGCCTATGCCGAGCCGGACGCCAGTGTGCTCGAGAACCAGCTCGCAACCTCCGGGACCCGCGTGGCCGGCGACCTGTATATCCTTGCCCAGCCGCGCATCCGTATCCGCGACTACACGGTCACCACGCAGTTCGACCCGTCGGGCACGGCCGGCCTGCTCAACTTCGGCGCGCAGCTCAAGACCCACCTGCTCAACCCCCGCGACATGGTGATCCACTTCGAGCTGATCGACCCCGACGGACAGACCGTTACGACCTTCTACCGCGACGCCGGCATCGACATGCGCGACGAGCTGCCGATCTACTTCTTCCAGAACATCCCGAACATCCGCAAGTGGAGCCATGAAGACCCGAACCTCTACACGGTGCTCGTCAAGCTCCAGCACGAAGGCCGGTTCACCGAGTACGCGGCGTTCAAGGTGGGATTCCGGACCGTAAGCGCCGACAGCGGCCGCCTCAGGATCAACGGCGCCGAGACGCCCTTGCGCGTGGCCGAGTACGCCCCGGGCGAAGACACCGCCACATGGCGCACCGACCTGCAGAACTTCCGCCGCGACCACATCAACATGCTGCTTATCAAGAATTACCCGCATGGCGGGCGTTTCTACGACCTCTGCGACGAACTGGGCATGTACGTCTGCAATCAGACCAACCTCGACTCGCGCCGCTCGGGCACATCGCCCGCTGTCGGAGGCACACCGGCCAACGATCCCGTCTGGGAGGCCGCCCACACCGACCGCGTGATGAATATGTACTACACATCGAAGAACCATCCGTCGGTCGTCGCGTTCTCGCTGGGAGGCGAGGCCGGAAACGGGTACAACCTGTACGAAGCCTATCTCAAGCTAAAGGCGATCGAGACCGAGCGGCCGGTGGTCTATCTCAATGCCGGCACGCAATGGAACACCGACATGACCTCGGGCCTGGCGCCCGACGCCGCGTCGCGCCCCGCCCTGCGCGCCAGCGACCCGGCCGAGACGAAAGCTTACTGCCCCGTGGCGATCGCGGCGGTCAACGCCGCACAGGGCCGGTTCCGCCTCCTGAACAACTACGACTTCACCTCCTCACGCGACCTACGCATAAGCTATGAAGTGTACGCCGGCAAGCGCAAGCGCGGATCGGGCACCGTCGACACATCGGTCGCCCCGGGCGACAGCGGCGAGTTCAGCGTCCCGTACGGCAAGGTCAAGCCGGGCCTGCAGCTCAGCGTCGTGTTTACGGTCACCGGCCCGGACGGCACGGTGGTCTGCACGCAACCGTTCGACGTAACGCTCTGACAACAGTTTCATATATAGGACGAGAAACGGGCGATCATGCAACAGATCGTCCGTTTCTCGCATCTTAACAACAGATCGATACCTGCACGCACGGTCCGCCGGAATGCGGCAACTTACGCACCGCATTATCTGGTAATGCACACCTCAACCTCCCAGGCTATGAAAAAATGGCTCTTCCTGCTCTGCCTCCCGCTATACGCCTTCCAATGCGGCTGTGGCGGCGATTACGACAATAACGAGACAGAACTGACCTTCCGCAACAACAGCACGGACACCGTCTACCTCTCCTATGTGATCAAGCACCAGTGGATGAGCTGGAAGGCTGCCGATTACCAGGGGCTCGGCAAAAGCCTGAAGGTCGACCCGGACCGTACCCTCATCGAAGACCTCGGCGCGGTCTTCGCGCCCGCTTCGCGGAGCATGTACGATACGGTCTGCCTGTATGTATTCGACGCCCGGCTGTTCGAAAGTACGCCCCGCGACACGCTGATCCGTCGCAACGCCTATATCACGCATTACGCACTGGACGAATCGCAACTCTATCACCGGGACTGGACGGTCGACTATCCGCCGGAGCCTGCGCCGCCCGACCGGCCGGGCTACCGCGACCCCAGGTAGAGGAAGACCATACCGACCAGCACGAGCACCAGATCGACCGCCTTGCTGCGCAGGTTCTTCTCGCGGAAGACCATCGCGCCGAAGCCGAACGAGACGATCACACTGCCGCGCCGGACCATCGAGACGATCGAGATCATCGAGTCGTCGAACGACAGCGCATAGAAATAGGCGAAGTCGGCCGCGGCGAGGAAGACCGAGATCATCACGATGCTCCACCGCCACCGGAACGGAGAGCCCTCGTGCCGCCGGGGCCACCAGAGCAGCATCAGCACGCCGAACATAATGAAGCACTGGTATACGTTGAACCACGACTGCACGAGCATCGGCTCGTAGCGCCGCATCAGGAACTTGTCGTACAGCCCGCTCACCGCCCCCAGCACGGCAGCGGCCACCACGCACAGGATCCAGCGGTTATGCCGGAAATCGATCCCCTCCTTCCGGCCCGAACGGCTCAGCATGAAGAACGAGGTGACGGCCAGCAGCACGCCGATCCATTGGTAGAGGTTGAGCCGCTCGCCGAAGACCAGCATCGCCCCGACGAGCACCATCACGGGCCGGGTCGCGTTGATCGGACCTACGATCGTGATCGGCAGGTGTTTCATCCCGTAATAGCCGAAAATCCACGACGAGAGCACGATGAACGACTTGAGCAGAATGAAGCGATGGACCTCCCACCCGGCCTGCGGCACGTAAAGCAGCCCGCCGGCGGTGTCGGCCATGCGCCCGGGCATCGCAGCCGAAAGCACGATAAAGGGAATGAAGACCAGGCTCGAAAAGAGCGTATTGAGGAACAGCACCGGAATCACCGCATTGCCGTTGAGCGATTTCTTCTTAAAAACATCGTAAAACCCCAGCAACACCGCCGAGGCAAATGCCTGTATCAGCCACATAACCGTCAAATTTCATCCTTCCGGACTTAGCGCCGCAAAAGTACGCAAATCGATCGGTCCGGCCAAACCGATGCCGTACGATCCGTCTTGCGCCGCCCGACCGCCCCGCGCCCACCACACACCCCGGGGCCATGAGAAACAGACCGTACTCTTCGTGTCTTTGGTTCAGTCACAAAAAGCGCCCCACCCGATCCGAAGATCGTTCTTCTCCTTGTTATCCTGATACAACAACGGGGACGCTGCGGGAGACTCCGGATACGGGATCACCCTGTTTTTGTCTCCCCGCCTTCGGCCGCTCGGCCGCCTGGACACACGACCCGCTTCGCTCAAACAGCGTGCGGCTCCGGGCCGCGTCTTTCGCGGAACGGGTACCCCACACCAGCCGCAATCCACCGGGAGGCCGCATGCCAAGCCGTCCGCCCGGGCCACCACGTCCCGCAAGATAAAACAGACCGGGCAGACCGGGCGGGACACCGGCCGGTATAAAAAACCAGGACGTCCCATGCGGGACGCCCTGGCCAATCCAAAGGGACGTCACTTCCTAATGGCAGCCACAGCTCCCCTTATCGCTACCGCACCCGTGCTCGCCGCACTCGCCTTCCTCACCGCCGCAGCAGCTGCAACCGCCGCCGGCAGCCATCTGGCCCTGCATCATATCCTCGGGCGTAGCCTCGCGGACATTGACCACCGCACCGGTGAACTGAAGCGCCTTACCCGCCATCGGGTGATTGAAGTCCATCGTCACCGACTCGTCTCCCACAGCCTTGACCGTACCGACCAGGCGGTTACCCTGATTATCGCTCATCGGCAGCTGGTTACCCACCTCAAGAAGCCCATCCTCGATCTTACCGTCGATCATGAACACGCTCTTGGGCAGCTCAACGACCGCCTCCTCGATCAGCCCTCCATATGCGTCGGCAGGCTCCAGGCGGAACGCGAACGTATCGCCGGCCGACAACCCGGCCAACTGCTCCTCGAACTTGGGAAGCAGGAAACCCGCTCCATATACGAATTGCAGCGGAGCATCAGCCGTTACCTTCTCGACCTGCTGTCCGTCGACCGTCAGTTCATAACTGAGAGCCACAAAAGTTTTTTCTCCGATTTTCATGCTTTGAATTTTAATACGTATTATGTTATCCGTGTTGTCTTGTTGTCATGTGTCAGGCACCCGGGCGGTCAGTCGAAATCGGCGCAGGTGCAGACCAGGTTACGGTCGCCGTACCCGCCGTCGATTTTCGACACATAGGGGAAGAACTTGTTCTCGCGGACCCAGCCGAGCGGATAGGCCGCCCTCTCGCGCGGATAGGCGTGCGTCCACTCATCGGCGACCAGCTCGGCAGCCGTATGCGGCGCCATACGCAACAGGTTGTCCTCGGAGTCGGCCCGGCCCGCTGCGATCTCCTCGCACTCGGCCTTGATCGCGACCAGCGCCTGCATGAACCGGTCGAGCTCGGCCTTGGGCTCGCTCTCGGTCGGCTCGACCATCAGCGTCTCGTGCACCGGGAACGAAAGCGTCGGCGCATGGAATCCGTAATCCATCAAACGCCGCGCCACATCGGCGCACTCCACGCCGTATTTTTTGCGGAAATCGCGCAGGTCGAGGATCATCTCGTGACCCACGCGGCCCGTCTCGCCCGTGAATACCACGTCGAACTCACCCCGCAACGCAGAGGCCATATAGTTGGCGTTGAGCAGCGCGATCTCCGTGGCGCGCCGGAGACCCGAGGCCCCGAGCATCTTGATATAGCCGTATGTGATCGGCAGGATCGACGCACTGCCGTAAGGCGCTGCCGCAACGGCAGTGATCCCGTCGGGGCCGCCCGTCTCGACGAGCGCATGGCCCGGCAGGAACGGGGCAAGGTGAGCGGCCACGCAGATCGGACCTACGCCCGGCCCGCCGCCACCGTGCGGAATGGCAAACGTCTTATGCAGATTGAGGTGGCAGACATCGGCCCCGATATAGCCCGGGTTCGTGAGCCCCACCTGCGCGTTCATATTGGCACCGTCCATGTAGACCTGGCCGCCGTTGTCGTGCACAATGTCGACGATCTCGCGGATACGGCTTTCGAACACGCCGTGCGTCGACGGATAGGTCACCATCAGGCAGCTCAGCTCGCCGGCGTATTGTTCGGCCTTGACCCGCAGGTCGTCCACGTCGATATTGCCCCGCTCGTCGCAGGCCACCGTGACGATCCGCATCCCGGCCATCGCCGCCGAGGCCGGATTGGTCCCGTGGGCAGACGCGGGGATCAGCGCCACGTTGCGATAGCCGTGCCCGCGGCTCTGATGGTAGGCCCGGATCACCATCAGGCCGGTATACTCGCCCGCAGCGCCCGAGTTGGGCTGGAACGAGACGCTGTCGAACCCGGTGATCACAGCCAGGTCGTGGGCCAGGCCGTCAATCAGCTCCGTATACCCTTCGGCCTGGTCGCGCGGCACGAACGGGTGCATGTTGGCAAACCCGTCGAGGCTGAGCGGCATCATCGTGACGGCCGGGTTGAGCTTCATCGTACACGAGCCGAGCGAGATCATGCTGTTGGCCAGCGAGATGTCGCGCCGCTCGAGCTTCTTGATGTAGCGCATCAGGTCGGTCTCGCTGCGGTACTTGTTGAATACGGGTTCCGTGAGGTAAGCCGACTCGCGGGCCAGCTCCCCGGGCAGCGAGGCTTCATCGGAAATGGCGATCGCCCGGGGGACCCGCTTACCGGCCGCTTCGGCGAAGATCTCGACCACCGCGAGCACATCCTCGGCCGTGGTGATCTCATCGAAGCTCATCCGCACATGCTGGTCGTCGGGATAGAAGAAGTTGATCTCCCGCCTGAGCGCCGCCTCGCAAACCACGGCAGCGTCGGCCTCGACCTCGACCGTATCGAAAAAAACGCGATTGGTCAGCTTATAGCCCATCTGCTCCAGCGCCGACGCCGCGGCTACCGCGTGCGTATGCGCATTGAGCGCGATACGGCGAATACCCTCGGAACCGTGGTACACGGCATAGAACCCGGCCATCGAGGCCAGCAGGGCCTGTGCTGTACAGATGTTGGACGTGGCGCGTTCACGCTTAATGTGCTGCTCGCGCATCTGGAGCGCCATCCGCAGCGCCTTGTTACCGAGCCGGTCGACCGAGACGCCGATAATGCGACCCGGCATATTGCGCTTGAAGGCATCGCGCGTGGCCATGTACCCGGCATGCGGACCGCCGAAACCCATCGGAATGCCGAAGCGCTGGGTCGAGCCCACGGCGATGTCGGCACCCCACTCGCCCGGCGCCTTGAGCAGCGCGAGGCCGAGCAGGTCGGCCGCCACCGCGACGAGCGCGCCGGCATCGTGGGCAGCAGCGGCAAAGGCCGCATAGTCGCGCACCGCGCCGTCGGCCGCCGGGTACTGCACCAGCGCCCCGAACTCGCGCCCGGTAAACTCATACGTATCATAACCGTCGCTGACGATCTCGATGCCGAACGGCTCGCTCCGCGTAAGCAGCACGTCGAACGTTTGCGGAAAGATGTTCTCGTCGACGAAAAGCACGTTGCGCCCCTCTCTGACCGCCTCGCGCGAGCGCAGCGCATACATCATCAGCATCGCCTCGGCAGCCGCCGTCGCCTCGTCCAGAAGCGAGCAGTTGCTCACTTCGAGGCCGGTCATACTGCAAATCATCGTCTGAAAATTGAGCAGCGCCTCGAGGCGTCCCTGCGAGATCTCGGCCTGATAGGGCGTATACGACGTATACCAGGCCGGGTTCTCGAACACGTTACGCAGAATGGCGGCCGGCGTGGCCGTCGGATAGTAGCCCATCCCGATCAGCGAACGGAACTGCCGGTTCTTGGCCGCCAGCTCGCGGATATGGGCCGCAAACTCCCACTCGCTCATCCCCTCGGCAGGTAACGCGAGCGGTTTCTTGAGGCGGATGGTGGCAGGCACCACCTGGCCGACCAGTTCATCGAGGCTCGCCGCCCCGGTCACTTCCAGCATCTGCTGCATCTCCGCGGACCCGATACCCACGTGGCGGTCCGCAAACTTATCCTGCGCCATAGCTTTGTAACGTTAAGGTGAAGGAACAAAGGTAGTCATACTTTTTTACTCCACGGACCCGCGAACGGTTAATTATAAACAATCGATCATTAATTCTCCGAATTCGCAGCCGGGAAACCGCAGAATATTCGCCCCTCCCAGGGTCTCAGATGCGCCATACGGGGCCTCGCCTGCCCGGAGCGACCGTGCGGACGGCGCACGCGAAAGCCGCCCGCACGGACCGAAAAGCCCCGGGCCCGGCATGCGCCCGCCGCGGGGGAAATCTCCCACAGGACTCTGCCGGCAACAAAGTATGAAAAAAAGGAAAAAAGAAGGGACGTGAACCTTTCGTTGTATAAACCTACCCCCATAGACTTAAGACCAATTAGAACCCGGTCTTAAAAATACAACAGTTCACGTCCCGATATGTCTGCCCGCTTCCGGGCTAAAACAGCATTTCAATCACACTGCGCCACCGATCCCGCGTCCCGTCCATGCGCCGTCCGCCCTCTCCGGCACAGCCGAGCCGCATCCTCCCCTGCACATTTCCGGCCAAACCGCACAGCCGCGTACCGCAGCCCACTGCGCTCTTCCCCGCTGCTCTGCCGCCCAGATCGGCTCCCATCCCTTATCCTTACTAAGGAACGCCGATCCGGGGCAACCGAGTATAACGTCGCGGGAAAATCGGCCCAATACACCAAAAGGCCCGAAAAATACGCCTTATGGCACCATTTTCGCTTCCCTCGATGAGCTGAAACGCAAAGCGTGAGACTGCCGTTACTCATCCAAACTAGGCCTTAGGAAACCCTTCGCGAATAAGCACAACAGCTCACGCCTAAAGCATGAACAACTTACATAACTCATGCCGAAGACGTGAGCTCCGGCTCTGAGCCTGTTGTCACTTATGCCCCGCGAAGAATGAATGTTCCTAAGATTCAGTTTGGGGCAACAACCAAATGCCCTAAGGCGATTTGTTGGGACAAAGGTAGTAAACTTTTCCGGAAAATGCTATCTTTGCGCAAGAAAATAATCTTATGTCAGGGGTGCTTTCCGATTCCGGAAGGCTGAGATTATACCCATTGAACCTGAAACGGATAATGCCGTCGAAGGGAAACCATTTACCAGAACCAATCGTTGACGTCGGCCCCTGCAGTCACCGGTTACAAACCAGACCAGCAGGATGGACGACAAGCTTTTCGATTTCCGGCGCTTCTCTTCGCATAAAATCACCGTTCCGGGCCACTTCCACCCCATCGCCGTAGGTATGCGCGAGGTCCGCATGCAGAATGGCGGCACAACGATCCTCTACGATACGACAGGGCCCTACACGACCGAGGGCTTCGTGCCCGACACCAGGCGCGGCATCCCCCGCCTGCGCGAGGCATGGCACCCCGCGGGGCAGGAGTTCCACACCCAGATGTGGTATGCCCGCCGGGGGATCGTCACCCCCGAGATGGAATACGTGGCGATCCGCGAGAACATGGGACGTCCGGGCGACGGAACGATCACCCCGGAAACGGTACGCGAAGACATCGCCGCCGGACGGGCCATCATCCCGTGCAACCGCCGCCATCCCGAGGCCGAACCGATGATCATCGGCAGTCGCTACCTCGTGAAGATCAACTCGAACATCGGCAACTCGAAGCTCGGGTCGAGCCTCGACGAAGAGGTCGAGAAAGCGCTTTGGTCGGTACGATGGGGCGCCGACACGGTGATGGACCTCTCGACGGGAGAGAACATCCACGCCATTCGCGAGGCAATCCTGCGCAACACCCCCGTGCCGATCGGGACCGTGCCGATGTACCAGACGCTCGAAAAAGCCAAGGGCAGGGTCGAGAACCTGACCTGGGAGCTCTTCTACGAAACGCTCGTCGAGCAGTGCGAGCAGGGGGTCGATTACTTCACGATCCACGCAGGCATCCTGCGCGAGCATCTGCCCGCCGCGCTCAGGCGCACCACCGGTATCGTGTCGCGCGGCGGCTCGGTGATGGCCAAATGGATGAACCACAACAATGCCGAGAACTTCCTCTACACCCATTTCGACGAGATATGCGAGCTACTGGCCCGCTACGACGTGGCCTTCTCGCTCGGCGACGGCCTGCGCCCGGGCTGCATCGACGACGCCAACGACAGCGCGCAGTTCGGCGAGCTGAAGGTGCTCGGCGAGCTGGCCCGCAAAGCGTGGGAGCACGATGTGCAGGTCATCATCGAAGGCCCCGGCCACGTGCCGATGCACAAGATCAAGGAGAACATGGACCTGCAGGTCAAATACTGCGACGGGGCTCCCTTCTACACGCTCGGGCCGCTCGTGACGGACATCGGCGCCGGGTACGACCACATCACCTCGGCCATCGGCGGGGCGATGATCGGCTGGTACGGCACGGCAATGCTCTGCTACGTGACAACCAAGGAACACCTCTCGCTCCCCAACCGCGACGACGTACGCGAAGGCGTGGTGACCTTTAAGATCGCTGCCCACGCGGCCGATCTGGCCAAGGGACACCCCGGCGCGGCGGAGCTCGACCTGCAGATGAGCCGGGCACGCTACGACTTCCGCTGGGCCGACCAGTTCAACCTCTCGTTCGACCCTGACCGGGCACGCAAGTTCCACCACGAGATGATCCGTGAGAACGGGGCCGACCACTGTTCGATGTGCGGACCCGACTTCTGCGCGATGAAGATCACCAAGTCGATCGGATAGGCAGGCGCACGACCGGACGAATCTGCACTCCGGGGCCAGAATGGCCGGCAACGCCATCGGAACACGGGCGGAATCCCACGGGGTTCCGCCTTTCCATTAGGCCGCACAGCCCTGACGCCATATCGGCAGGGAAGGCAGTACCCGCCCGAGGAACACAAAAGCCCTCTCACCCGGTCCGGGGAGATGGAACGGCGGCCCGGATACAAAACCGGACGAGGCCATGACGGCCCGGCACGGAACGAGGAAGCGGGCACCGGCGGACAGGCACCCTGCCAAACAAAAGCCAGAACAGCCCGGCACGCATATCGGAAATGACCGGGAAGCATCGGCCGCTCCCTCCCCGGACCATAGCTCAAGGCAGGAAAAAGCGTACGCCCCAACGGTCAAGGCGGCGCAGGATGCGCAAGGCGCGCACATCGAAGCCGGGCGATGCGCCAAACCGGTGGCGGAGCGTGGCGGGCAGCTCCTCGCGAACCCAGGGCAACGAGTCGGCCAGGTCGGCCAGTATCTCCATACACCAGACCTGAACGGCGGGACGCACGGCAGGGGCGATCAGCAGATCGAAGCAGACAGCAGCGATCGCCTCCCCCTCGCCGGTCGTCGGCACATAAAGCCCCGAGCGGATCAGGTGACTGAGGATCTTGGCATAGTGACGACGCACGCTGGCATTGGTCACGGCGCCAAAGTTCCGCAGAAAGGCGGGCACATGCGGCAGGAAAGCGACAGGGTCATAAAAATAGGCCCATTCGAGCGCCCAACTGATGCGGAACGCGATGCGCGGATCGGGATCGAAAGCCATATCGAGAGCGAGTCCATAAAGGCCCCCGGTCGCGACCATACTTCCGAAGCGCTCCTTGGTATGGCTACTTAGGTCGGCGAGCAGGGCGGCGGCCAGCGCCTCGCGGGAAGGCACCGCAGGCGAAGTCATCGTATCGGGCAATGTGCGCATAGCGTCAACATGAAAAGTAAATATACGATCGCGGCGGCTCCGGGGCACTGCGATCATGTCAGGGTTGCCGAACACCACGGAGGCAGCCCGGCCATGCACGGTAGCGACGGAATGGCCGTAGAGCCGGACCGGACCGGTCCGTACCTCCCGGCAAATAACTGCGTACCGCAACCGGCCATCGGCGTCGCCGGGAGCTCCGGTGTCGCTCCCGGCAGCCGGCGAAAGCCTGCCGACGGGTCCGGATCACGGATACCCGGTCAGCGGAACGGGCGGGACACAGAAAGCCGCGCAACAGGCATGACCGGACAAAACGAACCGGGCCCCACGGGAAGCGATACAGCGCCAGAAAGCGGCAGACCATAGCTCCCGGGATACAGCCCGGCGAGCCGGATCACGGACGCCCGATCAGCGAGACGGCTTCGGAAGCAGGCATTGTATCGTCGGCACGCGGTCGTATGTCCCACGTATCACCTTCAGTAGCGGCATCGGCAGCCGGAAAAACCGTGCGGGCTTCGTCAACCAGCACCGCATCGTCCTTATAGCGCGACGAGAAGTGACCGATGAGCAGGCGTCCCGCGCCGGCTGCGAGGGCGGCCCTGGCGGCCTGGAGCGCCGTACTGTGGCCGGTCTGGCGCGCCAGCCTCCGGTCGGCATCCATGAAGGTCGCCTCGTGGTAGAGCAGATCGGTACCGGCAACAAGGCCGGCAGCCTTGGCCGAATAGGCCGTATCGCTCAGGTAGGCATAGCTGCGGGGCACGTAAGGCCGGTAGGTCAGCACGGCATTGGGTACGAGCGTCCCGTCGGAAAGCGTAATATCGCGCCCCTGCTTGGCCGCCTGGATCTGGGCCAGCGAGAGGCCGTATGCCGGGATCAGCTCCTTGCGGATATTGCGCGGCGGCGTCTTCTCGCGGAACAGGTAGCCGGCAGTCGGCACCCGGTGGCGGAGCGGCACGGTCCACACTTCAAGCGTCTTGTTCTCATAGATCAACCGGTGCTTACAGGTGTCCACCTCGGTGACCTGCAACTCGTAGGGCAGCTCCGCGTCGAAGTACTGCAGGTGACTGCGCAGCATAGCCTCCGCGGAGTGCGGGGCGAAGACCTGCAGCGGGGTTCGCCGGCCCAGCAGCCCGAGGGTCGAGATCAGGCCGAACAAACCGAAAACATGATCGCCGTGCAGGTGCGTGAGAAAGACACAGTTGACCCTCAGCGGACTGACACCGTAGCGGCGAAGCTGGGTCTGGGTTCCCTCGCCGCAATCGATCAAAAAAAACTGCTCATGCACATTGAGTGCATGAGCAGAAGGATGTTTTCTGACGGTCGGAAGTGCTGAGCTGCTGCCCAGTATGGTCACCCGGAACGTCATGGCAGTTACATAATTATTCGGCCTTTTCCTCGGCTTTGGCCTCCATCTGGGCTTTCAGCTCGGCCAGACCGGCGATATCGCCCAGGGTGGTCTTCTCCATCGAGGCGTTCAGCTTCTTCACGCTGTTCTTGGTAGCGTCAGCGCTGGCCTTGCGGTCGGCTTTCTCAGCCTTCTCCTCCTGACGGCGGCTGTCGTCGTGGATACGGGTATGCGAGAGAACGATACGCTTGGTACCTTTCGAGAACTCGATCACCTTGAAGTCGAGCACCTCGCCCGCCTGAGCCGTCGTGCCGTCCTCCTTGACGATCTGGCGAAGACCGGCAAAACCCTCGACATTGTCGCCCAGCGATACGATGGCGCCCTTGTCGGTCAGCTCGGTGATCGTACCCTGGTGAATGCTGTCAACGGGGAACTGCTCCTCAAAGGCATTCCACGGGTTATCCTCAAGCTGCTTGTGACCCAGGCTCAGACGGCGGTTGTCCTTGTCGATCTCGAGAACGACCACGTCGATGTCGGCACCGATCTGCGTGAACTCGGCCGGATGCTTGATCTTCTTGGTCCAGCTCAGGTCCGAAATGTGGATCAGGCCGTCGATACCCTCGGCGATCTCGACGAAGATACCGAAATTGGTAAAGTTACGCACCTTGGCGGTGTGCTTCGAGCCAACAGGATATTTGGTCTCGATGCCCTCCCACGGATCTACCGTAAGCTGCTTGTGACCGAGCGACATCTTACGCTCCTCGCGGTCGAGGGTGAGGATCACGGCCTCGACCTCGTCGCCCACCTTCATGAACTCCTGTGCCGAACGCAGGTGCTGGCTCCACGACATCTCCGACACGTGAATCAGACCTTCGACACCCGGTGCGATCTCGATGAACGCGCCGTAATCGGCCATCACGACAACCTTGCCCTTCACCTTGTCGCCCACCTTCAGGTTGGCGTCGAGAGCATCCCACGGATGAGCCGAAAGCTGCTTGAGACCCAGCGCGATGCGCTTCTTCTGGTCGTCGAAGTCGAGGATCACGACGTTGAGCTTCTGGTCGAGGTGAACGATCTCCTCGGGGTGATTGACACGGCCCCAGCTCAGGTCGGTGATGTGGATCAGGCCGTCTACGCCGCCCAGGTCGATGAATACGCCGTACGAAGTGATGTTCTTGACGGTACCCTCGAGGATCTGGCCCTTTTCGAGCTTCGACATGATCTCTTTCTTCTGGGCTTCGAGCTCGGCCTCGATCAGCGCCTTGTGCGAAACCACCACGTTGCGGAACTCCTGGTTGATCTTCACGACCTTGAACTCCATCGTCTTATCGACGTAGATGTCGTAGTCGCGGATCGGCTTCACGTCGATCTGCGAGCCCGGCAGGAACGCCTCGATACCGAACACGTCAACGATCATACCGCCCTTGGTGCGGCATTTGATGTAACCCTTGATAACCTCGTCTTTCTCCAGGGCCTCGTTGACACGATCCCACGAGCGGAGCTGACGGGCTTTCTTATGTGACAGGACCAGCTGGCCTTTCTTGTCCTCGGCGCTCTCGACGTACACCTCGACCTTCTCGCCCAGGGCGAGCTCGGGGTTGTAGCGGAACTCTCCGATCGGAATGATACCCTCGGACTTGTAACCGATGTTAACGACCACCTCGCGCTTGTTCAGCCCGATCACGGTGCCTTCGACAACCTCGCCTACCTGAACCTTCGAGAGGGTCTGGTCGTACTGTGCGGCGATGTTCTCCTTCGAGTCGGAGTAAATCCCGGCCTCATTCTCAAAAGCATCCCAGTCGAAGTTCTCGACCGATGCGGGGGCGGCTACGGTTTTACCGGCCTTTTCCATTTCCTGATTTTCGTTGTTTGCCATGTTGTTGGTTGTTGCTTGAAAATTAGTTGGTTAGACATTATTTATAAAGTTCGCCGCCCGAAGGAGACAAAACTGCCGCAAAAGTAAGCATAATTTTTGGGAATACACACCCAGGGCGGGTAATTTTCATTATCTTTACTCGTTGAATATAGTATATTTAAACAATTTGTGAGTTTATGGACGATACCATTAAAGTGATCTGTGAGAACAGCGACAGCCACCTTTATGTCAATATGGGCAGCTCGCTGAGGCAGGTGGCCGCGATGCTCGGCGTCGAGGGACCGAATCCCTACCTGGCAGCCTATGTGAACAACGAACTACGCGAACTCGATTATAAGATCTATCAGCCGATCTCGGTGCGGTTCATCGACATCACGCACTTCGAGGGCATCCGCGTCTACCAGCGCACGCTCTTCTTCGTGCTCAACAAAGCCGTGCTCGACCTCTACCCCGGGCAACGGATGCGCATCAAGCACTCGGTGGCCAAGGGCTTCTACTGCGAGATCGACGGCATGGAGGATATCCCCCAGACGGAGATCGACCGTATCCGCGCGCGGATGGACGAGATCATCATGCACGACATTCCGATCGTACGGCA
>JAFQJK010000063.1 GCA_017415005.1 Rikenellaceae bacterium | reverse complement strand
GAGCGACAGCATCGTCAACCTACGCTGGTGGCGCCTGTTCCCCGACACCACGCTGCAGCGGCTGATCCGGCGCGCCATCGTGAACAACCAGGACGTAGGGATCGCTCTCTCGCGTGTCAAGCAGGCACGGCGCAACATGCAGGCGACCAAGGCCGACCTCTTCCCGGTGCTCAAGTACAACGCCTCCGGCGGATACGGCACGATGACCTCGATGGGCATCAAGCCACCCCACCCCGTCGAGGATTACGACATCAACCTCGCACTGGGCTGGGAGCTCGACTTTTTCGGCAAGGTGCGCCGGTCCACCGAGAGCGCCCGGGCACAACTGCTCGCCACCGACTACGGCGTGCGGGCCACCTACCTGTCGCTGATCTCGGGCGTCGCCGAGGCGTACTTCTCGCTGCTCGGCTATGAACTCTCGCTCGACATCGCGCAGCGCACGCTGGAAACACGCACGCGGACGCTACAGCTGATCGAAGCGAGTTTCAGCCGGGGCACCGTATCGGCCATTGACGCCAATCAGGCCAAGGTGCAGCAATCCATTGCTGCGGCTGCCGTCCCGCAATACGAGCGAGCCATCGCGCAAACCAAACATACGATCTGCGTATTGACAGGCGACTACGCATCGGACGACCTCGTGACGGGCACCCCACTGATGCGGCAGCACCTGCCGGGCGATATCCCCGTCGGCATCCCCTCCGACCTGCTCGAACGGCGGCCCGACGTGCTCGAGGCCTATTATTCGCTCGCCTCGCAGAACGCAATGATCGGTGTGGCGCAGGCCATGCGCTACCCGTCGATCTCGCTCACGGGACAGGGCGCACTGATCAGCGACGACATCACCAAGCTCTTCACCGGGGACGCGCTCGTCTGGTCGGCTGGGATCAACCTCGCAGGACCGATCTTCCAGTTCAGCAAGAACAAGCGGCAGGTGCAGATCGAGCGGGAAAAGACGCACGAAGCGCTGCTCAACTACGAAAAGACGATCCTCACGGCCTTTAAAGAGGTTGAGGACGCGCTGGTGGGAGTCAGGACCTACAAGCAACAGTCGGAAGCGTATGAAACGATGGTCGACGCCGCACGCAAGGCCCGCGAGCTCTCGCAGCAAAAATACGTGCGCGGCATGGCCGCCTATCTCGATGTGCTCGATGCCGACCGCTCGCTTTTCCAGGCCGAACTCGAATACGCCCAGACCGTCGAGCAGCGGCTCACGTCGTTCGTCACGCTCTACAAGGCACTCGGCGGAGGATGGATCTCGCCCGAAGAGGAACAGCACTACTCGGACAACAACCAGCGAAAATGACCTCCTCCCTCCGCCGGCCCGAGAGCACCCGTACACGCGGGTGCTCTTTTTTTATGCCGCATGGCCGGCCCGTGCGGAAAATCATTATCTTTGCTCAAGTCTTTATAGGGGTGCCTTACTTTCAGGCTGAGATCATACCCATTGAACCTGATGCAGGTAATGCTGCCGCAGGGAATTAGGTTTACGTTCGTAAATCGTGGCCCGCGCCTCTATGGGCCGCGCAAGTCAAATCCAACTAACTGTTTATTCACCATGGAAAAACTGGTGTCTCTGGGGATCGTAGAATCCTATTTCGAAAAACTCAAGTCAAACCTGGCGCTCGACGCCGCGATCGTCGGCGGTGGCCCGTCGGGCCTCGTGGCCGCCTACTATCTGGCCAAGGCCGGCAAGAAGGTGGCCCTGTTCGAACGTAAACTGGCCCCGGGCGGCGGCATGTGGGGCGGCGCGATGATGTTCAACGAGATCGTCGTGCAGGAAGAGGCGATGCCCATAGTCAAAGAACTTGGTATCCGCTACAAAGAGCTCGGCGGCGGAGCCTACCTGCTCGACTCGGTACACGCCACCTCGGCGCTGATCTACAAGGCCACCGAGGCCGGAGCCACGATCTTTAACTGCTACTCGATCGAAGATGTCGTCTTCCACGACAACCGTGTGAACGGACTTGTCGTCAACTGGGCACCCGTGGTGCGCGAGCGGATGCACGTCGACCCGCTGGTGATCATGGCCCGAACGACCCTCGACGGCACAGGCCACGACTGCGAGATCGCCACGCTCGTCGCCCGCAAGAACCATGTGCAGCTCGACACTCCCACCGGCGGCGTGGTCGGCGAACGGTCGATGTCGGTGGTCGAGGCCGAACGCACGACCATCGAAAACACGAAAGAGATCTACCCGGGGTTGTTCGTCAGCGGCATGGCATCGAACGGCGTGAGCGGAAGTTTCCGCATGGGTCCCATCTTCGGCGGCATGCTCCTCTCAGGGCGTAAGGCGGCCGAACTGATGACGGCAGGCATCGACAAACTGTAAATCCCCTCTGCGATGGAAGATTTCGGACTGTACGTCATCATCACCCGGCCGGTGCTCCCTTACACCCGGATCGCCGAAATATGCGTTGAGACGGGCGTACGGATGCTCCAACTGCGCGAAAAACACCTCTGCGACCGCGAGATGGTGGGGATCGGCCGCGAGATCAAACCGGTGACCCGGGGCACCGCGACCCGGTTCGTAATGAACGACAGGGCCGACCTTGCGCTGCTCGCCGATGCCGACGTGCTGCACCTCGGACAAGGCGACCTCTCATTGCGCGATGCCCGGCGGATCGTCGGGCGCGACATGATGATCGGCCTGTCTACACACTCGCTCGAACAGGCCCGCGAGGCGATCGCCGAGGGTCCCGACTACATCGGTTTCGGGCCGGTCTACCCCACCACGACCAAAGCCGTCCCCGACCCCACGGTCGGCACCGGACTGCTTCGCGAGGTACTCGGGTTCGCCACGGTGCCGGTGGTCGCCATCGGCGGCATCTTCCCGGACAACCTGCCCGAGGTCACGGCCGCCGGTGCACGCAACGTATGCCTGGTCCGCCACCTGATGGAATCGCCCGACCTCGAAACGCGTATCCGCAGCCTGCAACAGACGATCGGCTAAGCCGACCGTCCACAGCGTTGATTCCCACTATTTACAGCCTCCCCGGGCAGGTGCCGGATTTCCGGTTTATCCGCCCGGGGAGGCTGTTCCTACAGGGCTTTACTCAGCCACCGGGAACATACTGATCCGGAAACGGGTACATCCATAGGGAACGAGAGTTACGGTCCGCTCCTCACCTCCTTTGACCCGCGCGGCCGGCAAAGGCTGCCGCTCGGTAGGCTTCCAATCGAACTCGCGGACCCTGACCCTGAGCCGAACCGGCGCCTCGTCGGGCCGCCAGCTCCAGCGTCCGGACATCGGTACCGTCTCGACGCTCACATCTTCCGATACATCCTCTACATCGAGCGCATAGTTCCACCGGGCCCCGGGGGCCTGCCGGTTGAGTCCCAGCTCGGCCAGCGGCAGCGCAAAGAGCAGAGGCCCGTAAGAGACGCTCCGGTAGGGATTGGCCACCCGGCGCACCTGCGCGAGCGGACGCCCGCCCGGAGCACCGGTACACTCCACGCTGAAATAATCGATATCGGGATAAGGCGTTTCGACCCCCGACTCGACGACAACCTCCATCGGCAGCGTCAGCACCACCCGGTCGCCCGGCTTCCATTTGCGATCGATCACGGCAAAACCGTTATCAGTCGCATACGAAACCGACGCCCCATTGACCGTGAGCTGAGGCGCACTGCACCAGGCAGGAAGCCTCAGATAGAGTGGGAAAGCAACCTTCGACTCGGGGTCGACCGTCAGCGTGATCTGGTCGCCAAACGGGTATTGCGTCTGCTCGGTGATCGTCACCGGCGTATTGCGTTTGCCGGCCACGGTCCGCACCGAAGAGGGGCCGTACAGCGCGGCTGCCACGCCGTAATCGAGCGTAGCCATCCACATGTTCATAATGTAGTTGGGCACAGCCCGGTTGACATTACCCACACAACACAGCACGGTATGCCCCGTCGGACGGAAATCGTAGGACGAGAGACGGTGGCCGCGGGGATCGGCATCCATCGGCGCATTGGGAAACGCCGCAGGCAGCACGCCCTCGACCCTGTTCGGGCTTTGATAATACACCACATGCCTATAGTCACGCGACACGGCGGCAGGCGCGGCATTGAAGAACACCCGCTCGATCCGGTCGCCGTAGGCACCGTTGCCGGTCACCTGCATCACTTCCTGGTAGGCCAACGGGGCACAGGCCACGTTGCAGGTCTCGATATTGCGCGTCGAGCCGACACCGGCGGCAAACTCCTCGGACGAGATCACCCCGCACGGGAGCATATGGTTCCTGTCCTGGTAGCGGAAGCTGTTCTCGGTCGCTGCCAACTGACGCTCATCACCGTTCCACGGGTAGATCATGGCCGGGATGCGGATATTCTCGTACATCACCACGCCGTGGCCCGGATCGATATTGCCCTGCGACCATGCGTCGACCGTCGCGGCATACTCCGGGCTGCGGCTCATCGAGTCGACGATCTGCAGGATCGCCCGGTTGCCGGTCATCATGTAGGTCTTAAGCATAGGATCGACGTTGCAGGCCCCGGTCACATTGCCCCCGATATAGCCGTGCATCACCGGCAGCGGATACTGGCTGTATACCTTATCCAACGCAGCCAGGATGCGGGGATCGCCCGTTGCCTGATAGTAAGCCACCAGCGCCCGCCCCATGTGCGAATGGGCCCAGCTGTTGAACCCGTCGCCACCGACGAAACTTTTCTCTTTCCAATAGATAAATGTCCTCCCGGTATCGAGGACACCGTTGACCACCCTGTCGAGACGGGATGCGATCTTGTCGATCAGCGCGCTGTCCTGCATGATGTAAGCCAGCTTCACAGCGCCGTCGAGCCAGTACGAAGCCTGTTCGAGCGGCCAGCCCGTCCCATCGACGGGCGAGGCTCCCGGTGCCACGAAGCCCTTGCCCTTCCAGGCTTCGCGGTAAGTCGTCGAGTATTCGTCGAGACAGCCCGTGACACCGTCGGCCGCTGCAGCCGCCCAATCGCGGATCCACCCCTCGGGCCGCACGGCTCCGGGAGCCAGCGGAATGAACTTCAGCTTCACAACGGGTCCGGCCTCGGAAAGCAGCAATTCACGCTGACCGACGAGCAACTCGTCGGAGAAGGCTGTCCGGGTATCACAGGAAGTACTCCCCCAAACCGCCGCAAGCGCAGCCATAAACAGGATACGGTATTTCATAGCAGGTAGATGTTTAAGTGTCTGATGAAGATAATCAAAATTCTGTATCATAGCCCCTTTTGTGTGGCAGCCGGTCGGTTCTTCCACTCCGGCAGCACCTTCACGCCCGCCCCCGACAGGATCGGCACACTCCGCCGCCATGCCCGATGTCCTTGCTTTTATCGACTGAAAACACTACCTTGCACAGACCAACCGATGTTTTGTGACTATGAAATGGAAACTCGTCCTCTGCCTGCTCATCATGGCTGCAGCCGGCTGTACACAACCACCGCAGCCAATACGGGTCGCCACCTATAACCTGCGCAACAGCCTCGCGAACGACGGCGTGAACGCATGGCCCAACCGCAAAGCGATGGTCCGCGACCTGATCACAAAATACGATTTCGACATCGTCGGTACGCAGGAGGGGCTGATCGATCAGATCAGCGACCTCGAAGAGCTCACCGCCTACCGGCGGTCGGGCGTCGGGCGCGACGACGGCGGGCAGGAGGGCGAGCACTCGGCCATCTTCTTCAAAAAGGAGCGTTTCGAGCTGCTCGACTCCGGAGATTTCTGGCTGAGCGAGACGCCCGGCCGCCCCTCGCTGGGCTGGGACGCGCTGCACTGCCGCCGCATCTGCTCATGGGTCGAGCTGAAGGACCGCCGCGATGGCAAGACCCTCTTCGTGTTCTGTGCCCATTTCGACCACGAAGGACCGGTTGCCCGCCGCGAATCGGCCCGGCTCGTACTGAGCAAGATCGCAGAGATCGCAGGCACACATCCGGCCATCTTCATGGGCGACCTCAATTCGCAGGCCGACGACGAGCCGGTGACCATACTCTCCGCCACGTTACAGGACAGTCATACCGTAACGCAGACTCCACCGACCGGCCCAGCCGACACATTCACCGGATTCCGCTGGCAAGAACCCTTCCCGGGGCGTATCGACTATATCTTCGTCACACCGGGTATCGGCGTGCTCGACTACACGGTGATCGACGACTCGCGCAACCAGCGCTACCCGTCGGATCACTTTCCCGTCATGGCCTCCGTCATCCTCCCCTGAGCCCGAAGTTTTGGCCGTTACGAAAAATCGCTTATCTTTGGAAACACCAATCTCTAACCTATAAAACACAACACATGAAAAAACTACTACTTGGCCTGGGCTGCCTTGCTGTGATGGCCACCACGACGGCCTGGGCTCAGAGCGGCCCCTCGGGCGAACTGATGGGACTGGCCACGATCAAAGAGGGCGTAAAGAGCAAGCGTATCAGCAGTGCCGACCCCACCGGCGGTAACGGCGACAACACCGGAGTCATCAAGGCCGGCGAAAAGCGCACGTTCGCCGAGATCGAAGGAACGGGCATCATCAACCACATCTGGTTCACGATCGCCCCGGGCCCCAACGTACTGAGCCGCAACGACCTCATTCTCCGCATATACTGGGATGGTAACGACTTTCCGTCGGTCGAAGCCCCCATCGGCCCCTTCTTCGGACAGGGCTGGAACGAGCAATATAACTACGCAGCGCTCCCGCTGGCCGTAGGTCCCGGCGGCGGCACCGGCCTGGTGAGCTACTTCGCGATGCCGTTCGAAAAGGGCGCACGCCTGGAGATCGAGAACCAGACCGACCGGCAGATGGACTGCCTCTACTTCTATGTAGACTATGTCGAGATGGACAAACTGCCCAAAGGAGCCGGTCGTTTCCACGCCTGGTACAACCATGAGCTGACCAAAGCCAACCCCGAAGGCGAGACCGAGTGGGGCCTGGTCGGCGATCCGGGCGTGAACACCGACGGCGCCAACAACTACGTATTCGCCGACATCAAGGGGAAGGGCCACTTCGTGGGGATCAACTACTACGTGCACTGCCCGTCGCCGATGTGGTACGGCGAGGGTGACGACATGTGGTTCATCGACGGCGAGGAGAAAGCATCGCTGCTCGGCACCGGCACCGAGGACTTCTTCAACACCTCGTGGTGTCCGAAAGAGCCTTTCATCCATCCCTATTACGGCTACCCGCGTGTGAACAACGATATCGGATGGCTGGGCCGCACGCACGTTTACCGTTTCTTCATCGCCGATCCGGTCTACTTCGACAAATCGCTCAAGGCGACCATCGAGCACGGCCACAACAACAACATGACGCTCGACCTGGCGAGCGTGGCTTACTGGTATCAGGATCAGGCCACGGCCCTGCCGAAAGCCCCGACCAAGGAAGAGCGCGCGCTCAAGCCGATGATCGGCGCCAACGAGGTCCACAAGTGGAGGCACGAGTGGCGTAAGGCGCACGGCAACGATCCTCAGCTCTGGGGTAACGAATAGTCCGGTGTAAACCCATAACCTGAAGCGCCGCCAGATT
>JAFQJK010000062.1 GCA_017415005.1 Rikenellaceae bacterium | reverse complement strand
CGCATCACGCTCTACCGGGGCCGCGAGGTGGTCGAGCGGAATATTCCCGAAGCCGAGGCGCTCGACCACCTCGTCGCGTTGATCCGACGCGACGGCCGCTGGCAGGAGCGGTAGACCGCATGTTTCGGGTTTGGGCAGGAGCAGCGGGTCGTGTTCATCCCGGTCCGGCTGTCTCTCTTTCCGGATTCCGTTCCGGCGGTGCCCGCACCGGGGTTTCCGCTGTTGTCGTGCGGGACATTGCCGCGGTTTGCGGTGCCCGTGCGGCCGGGCCGCCACCGTCCGTCCGTTCTGATGTATGCAGTTGGCCTGCTCCGGTCCGTTTCGACGGCGGCTGTCCCGATCCCGTGGCCCGGCCGTTCCGGTTTCCGTGGCTGTCGTTGCGCTGATCCGATGCTGGCTTTGATCCGCCCCGGTCTCCGTACGCCCGGTCCATGGAATCCGGGATTCCGTTTTCCGGCCCGTGCAGGTCCGGAATCTTGTTTTGATGATCGTCTTATGGATATTCTCCCGCTCGCCTACCTGGGCAACATACAGTATTTCTCGAAGCTGGTCGCCGGCCATGCCGTGATCGATCTGCATGAGCATTACGTCAAGCAGAGCTGCCGCAACCGCTGCGAGATACTCGGGGCCAACGGCCCGATCTCACTGACCGTAAATGTCGTGAAGTGCAGCGGCGTGAAGCAGCCCGTGCGCGACGTGCGGATCGACTATTCGAAGCGCTGGCAACATCTTCACTGGACCTCGCTCGTCTCGGCCTACCGCGCCTCGCCGTTCTTCGACCACTATGCCGGGCGGCTGGCGCCTTTCTATGAGCGCCGGTGGGAGTTCCTGGCCGATTATAACCTCGAATTGCTGCGCCTGCTGCTTGACGCGCTGCGCTGCGACGTGACGCTGCGCTTCACCGAGCGCTATGCCGAGCCTGGTCCCGGCGACCGCGATTTCCGCCTCGCCCTCTCGTCCAAGCCGCGCCTCGCGCGTCCCGACCCGGCGTTCGTTCCCGAGCCGTACTACCAGGTTTTCTCCGGGAAGATGGATTTCGTGCCCAACCTTTCGGTGGTCGACCTGCTCTGCTGCGAGGGGCCTGCCGCACTCGATGTGATCCGTCGCTCGACCGTCCCGCTGCGCTGAGGTCGGCCAGGCCGACACGAAAAGTGCGGGGAGTCGTTAGTTCCCCGCACCCGCTTGTCGACGACCGTATCCGAGGGATTCTGCCGGGGGACGCCCGGACCCGAAGGAGTGGGGCGTGACAGAACGCGTACAGATGCCATTGTCGTTCGGCACCAATTAAATTTTGTGTTAGTGTAGTAGGAGTAGTGCCCCGATAGGTAGCACTCAGCTAATCTCAAGATAAGGCTTTTGCGGCTGATCCGGAAATTTATCGGATCGAAATACGCTGCAAATCCGGCGAGACTGCCGTTTTCGGGGTTGAACGGACCTCGCGGCCGCTTCCGGTCTTCCCGGTGCCTGCTTAGTTGGCGTCGAAGAGCTCGCGCGATCCGCTGTTGACCACGGCGATGATCGTTTGGTCCGAGGCGTTGCCTGCCCGGGCCTCGATCAGGTTGAGCCCTTCGTCGAGCTGCACGCCGTCCCAGTTGAATATGCCGCGCTCGCCCTGGGCGACGCCGACCGACCGGCCGTTGACCACGAGCTCGACTTCGGGCTGGTTCGAGTATACCTTGATATGCTGTACCGGATTGTTGCGTTCGATCCGCCGCCGCTCGGCCACATAGACGAACGGGTCGGTCTTGTTCCAGTTGGCTTTGTAGAGGTAATACGCGTCCTTGCGGTATTTGCGGTCGAAGGTGACCACACCGCGGTCGTCGATCCCGTTGCCTTCGCCCCACTCGTATCCGGCTGCTCCGTGGTCGAACATATTGCAGACGAACGTACCCCAGAAGAAGGCCGAGTCGGCAATGTTCTTCAGGTACTGCTCGTGCAGGTAGGTCTGCCAGTTCTCGGGATGCCAGTTGCTGTGGTAGAGCGGCTTAACGAGCGAGTCCTGCTGGTGGTAGATCGACGCTCCCGCCCCGTAGCTGAGTCCCGAGTTGAGCGTCCGCCAATTCTTGCGCAGCTGGGCCATCCAGACCATGATGTCCTCGGGCGTTCCCTCTTTCCAGCCCAGCGTGTGGTCCCAGCAGACGAGGTCCGTGACGAAGTTGATCTCGCCGTCCTGGTTGCTCGATGCAACCGTCAGGCGCGAGGGGTCCTCCTGCTTGGCCAGGTAGTTGAGCTCGCGGACGAACGGCGTGGGGTCGTCGCCGCGCAGCGTGAGGTCCGAGAAGATACCCCACATGGCGATCGAGGGGTGGTTGTACTGCTGGCGGATCATTTCGACCAGCTGTTGGCGCGCGTTGTCGTGGAAGGCCGACGAACGGACGTAGGCCCGGTCGGTGAGGTAGAACGGCCCGATCAGGGGCAGGTCGCTCCAGACGATCAGCCCCTTCCGGTCACAGAGGTCGTAGAACTCCGACGATTGCGGATATCCGGTCACCCTTACGGCGTTGGCGCCCATTTCGGTGATCAGGTCGACATCCTCGCGGATCTGGTAGTAGGTGACGGCATTCCCGACGCTCGCGCGGTCCTGGTGGGCGTAGACGCCGCGCAGCGGATAGGGCCTGCCGTTGAGCATGAACCCGCGGTCGGGGTCGACGCGGAACGTGCGGAATCCGGTGCGCAGGAAGACCGAGTCGCAGAGCCGGTCCTCGTCGAATATCTTGACCGCCATATTGTACAGGAACGGGTTCTCCTCACCCTGCCAGAGGGTAGGACGCTCGATCCTGAACGGCACGACGGCCATGGCTCCGGCGAGGTTGTCTGGCTTGAAGCGCGGGAGTTCGGCCGTCACGGTCTCTCTGCCGGGCGCCATGATCTCGAGCGTGACGCGCAGGGGACGGTCGCCGGCGCCGTCCACCTTGACCATCGCCTCGCCCACGACCTCCTCGTCAGTCACCTTCTTCTGGTTGATATACACGCCGTCCGATCCGAAGTCGGTCAGCGCCACGTGCACCGGGTCGGTGACGATCAGCTCGACGCTGCGGAACAGGCCGCCGTACGAGTTGAGGTTGCCGGCCGTGGGCAGCACGTCCATCTGCGGCGCATTGTTGACGATCAGCCAGATGGCGTTCTTCTCGCCGAACTTTACGTATCGCGTGATCTCGACCGTGAACGAGGTGTAGCCGCCGCGGTGCTCGGCCACGTGCGTCCCGTTGACCTGCACGTTGGCAATACTGTTGGCGCCGTTCACCCGCAGGTAGATGCGCTTGGCCGCCCACTCCTTCGGGAAGGTCATCTCCTTGATGTAGTGCCCGATCCCGCGGAAGTAATCCTTCTTGCCGCTGAGCGCGTCCTGGTTCCAGGTGTGCGGCAGGTTGACCTTGACGGCATGGTCGCTGCTCCCCTCCGTGTCGCTGAAGAAGTCCCAGTTACGGTTGAGCTTGAACACCTCCTTGGCGTCCGCGTTGAGGCCGGCGGCCAGCAGCAAGATCGCTGCGAGTATGTATTTTCCCATAAGTTCCGTGTATCTGTTTTGAGTGCCGGGCGTGCCGCGCTTTCCGTTATGCGTCGCATAAACCTTGCCGCGTCGCGTCGGAATCGCTATCTTTGCGCAGGCCGCCCGCGGTCGCTTTGCCACAAAGTTAACAGAAAACGAAATTAATCGCTATCTTCGTACAAAGATAGTGAAAGCCGGGCGGCAAGCCAAACGTGTTTGAGCTTGTCCGAGGCGCATCCTGTCTACGCCAAAGATAGTGAAAGGGGAGAGCGGTCGGAGTGCGACCTGTTTTGCGAAAGTTTGCCGAACCGCATCCTATCTTCGGCAAAGATAGTGAAAGCCGGGCGGCAAAGCCAAGCTCGCTTGGGCCTTTGCCTGAGGCGTATCCTGTTTTCTGTAAAGACAGCGAAGCGGGGTGCGATGGTGCCGACAGCATTGATGTTTCGGCCGGTGCCCAACTGTATTTTACCAACTAACACCGCGAATGAACGGACTGGACATTGTATTGGGTATTCCGCTGCTGTACGCTCTCTACCGGGGCTTTAAGGAGGGCGTTCTGGTGCAGTTGGGCGGTATTGCCGGCCTCCTGCTGGGGGTCTGGTTCGCGTTCCGTTACGGCTCGGAGTTCGGCCGCTGGCTCGGTGTGGGCGAGGAGTTCGCCACGGTGGCGGGTTTCCTGCTGATCGTCGTGGGCGTGCTGGTCCTGATCGCGCTGCTCAGCCGCCTGCTGCGCGGGCTTGTCCGTGTCGCGGGTCTCGGCGTTCTCGACCGGATCGGGGGCGTGGTGCTCTCGGCGGTCAAGGTGGCTCTGATCCTCAGCGTCCTGCTGAGCGGCTTCGAGGCGCTCAACCGCCGGCAGGGGTGGGTGAGCGAGCAGGCGATGGCCCGCTCGCTGCTCTACAAGCCGGTCAGCGACGTGTCCGGCCTTGTTTTTCCCTACCTGGTCGACCTTAAGGACCGGGTCTATGGCCGCAACCAACCCGAAGATTGATATGGCGCATACGGCAATCGTGATCAAGAGTACCGGCAGCTGGTACACGCTCTCCGACCTCGCGACGGGCGAGCGTGCCGAGGCGCGCATCCGGGGGCGTCTGCGCCTGCGGGGCACGCGCTCGACCAACCCGGTCGTGGTGGGCGACGTGGTCGACTACGAGTCCGACGAGTCGGGGGGCCCGGCCATCACGCGGGTCCACGAGCGCCGCAACTATATGATCCGCCGCTCGCCCAACCTGTCGCGCGAGTCGCACATCATCGCGGCCAACATCGACCAGGCGTTGCTGGTCGTGACGCTCGACTTCCCCGTGACCAACTGCGAGTTCATCGACCGCTTCCTGGTGACGGCCGAGGCCTATAAGATCCCGGTCACGATCGTGCTCAACAAGTGCGACCTCTACACCGAAGCCTATGGCGAGCAGTTTGCCGCTTTCCTGCAGACCTATGGGCAGGCGGGCTATCCGGTGCTCGCGATCTCGGCCCGCAACCCGGCCGATGTCGGTGAGGTGCGCGCGCTGCTACGGGGCAGGACGACGCTCGTGTCGGGTAACTCGGGCGTGGGCAAGTCGACGCTGATCCGGGCCGTCGAGCCGACGGCCGAGCTGCGCACGGGCGACATCTCCGATGCGACGGGCAAGGGGCGGCATACGACCACCTTTTCGCAGATGTACCCGCTCGCCGACGGGGGCTATATCATCGACACGCCGGGCATCAAGGGCTTCGGGCTGATCGATATCGCGCCCGACGAGGTATGCCGCTACTTCCCCGACCTGTTCCGCTATGCGCCCGACTGCCAGTTCTACAACTGCACGCATACCCACGAGCCCCGCTGCGCGGTGATCGATGCCGTGGCCCGGGGCGACATCGGCGAGAGCCGCTATATCAGCTACCTGAAGATTCTGGATGAGGACAGTAAGTACAGAAAATAAGGATCTCGCGTGGCTTACGGCGCGGGTCGCCTACCTCTCGGCCTTTATGACCGACGAGCGCAACGCCGTGCTGCGCGGCGTGCTCGCGCAGCGCACGCGCTATATGACCATCTGCACCGAGAACACGTTCCACTCGCAGAACGCCAGCGCGCTGGTGCGCAGTTGCGAGGCGTTCGGCGTGCAGGACATCCACGCCGTCGAGGCGCTCTGCTCGTTCTCGCCCCATGTGCGCATCGCGCGGGGGACCGACCAGTGGGTCGACATCCATAAGCACGCGTCGACAGCCGATCTCGTCGCCCACTTGCGGGGTGCGGGCTACCGGATCGTAGCCACTTCGCCTCACGAGGGCGACCGTACGCCCGAGACGTTCGATATCGTGCGCGGGCCGTTCGCGCTGGTCTTCGGCACCGAGCATGACGGGATCAGTGACGAGATGATGGCTTCGGCCGACGCCTTCGTTCGTATTCCGATGTGCGGCTTCGTCGAGAGTCTCAACGTCTCGGCTTCGGCCGCGATCCTGCTCTACCGGCTCTCGCAGCGCCTGCGGGCGAGCGATGTCCCGTGGCGACTCGGCGAGCGTGAACAGGCCGCGATCCTGTTCCGCTGGATGATGGGCTCGATCCGTGACTCGGAGCGCATTCTGGGCCGGTACGAGGAGAGTCTGCCATAGCGTCCCGGTTTCGTCGGCCGCCGCCTTCGTTCCGCGGCCTGGTCCGGGGTGTTTCCGGTTCATCATTTGTCCTCCTTTCTGCCCGCCCGTTCCTGCCCGGATGCGAACACTGCTCTCGTACAGGACCTTTGCGCCGGCTTCGGCCGGGGCCTGTCGGCCGGTTTCGCCGCTTGTATCCGTCCCGGCCTGCCTCCGGTCTGCGTGCCGGTTCGCGGCCGGTCTTCGTCCGGCTTTGCCGCCGACCTCCGCTCTGTGTCTTATCGCCTGCCTTGACCCGAATCTTTGCAGGCCTTTCGGGGCTACGCTGTTCTCATCGTGAGGCACGGCACCGGCGGCCGTCTTTTGCCTACGCTCGCTCCGTCCGTTTCCCCGGCCTTCCCGACCTGCCGTTTTCGTTTGCCGGAGTCTTCGGATGCAACCTTCCGTGTGTCGCTTTACGGGATGTTCTCCAGGGGTACTCCTGCCTCATGCCTGGTCTGCCGTTGCCGGGCTTCCCGCTTCACAGGCACGTCCCCGATCTTCGCGGTACCTGTCTGCCGTGCCTCGGCCCGGCTTCCGCTAAGCCCGTTCTGTCTTCCGCTTTTGCCTTCTCTTCCCCGGCGGATTTGTCCCGCTTTTTTCGTAATTTTGTGGAGCGAAGTTACGAAAAGAGTGTATTTTATTGGGAATGAGCGTATGTTAATCGCTCATGATAGTAATAGGTTACGATTTAGTTAGTTATCTGCTGCATTATTCTTCTGCGCGTTGCGTAACCTTCAAAGAACTCTTCGTATGCAAAAGTAACAATAAAACGGGAGATTTTGATATGAATCTCCTTGATTTTTTTCTATCTCATACAAGTTTTTCTGTAAAAGCGGCTTTATTCGTCGGTACACCATCGCCCAAAAGGATTTTGAACGAACGTGTGCCGACTACTGCATAAGCAGAGAAAAGGGCTTTGCCTCACGCCTAAACAACAGTTT
>JAFQJK010000061.1 GCA_017415005.1 Rikenellaceae bacterium | reverse complement strand
GTGCGGCTCAGGCGGGACAGCTCGGTCACGATCAGCGTGTCGCCGCTGCGCAACTGCCTGAGCATCTTGCCGAGCTCTCGGTCTTTCTGGTGTTTCTTGCCGCTGACCACCTCGGTGACCCAGCGGTCGACCGTGAGGCCTTTGGCCTCGGCGAACCGGCTGATCTCGTCTTCCTGGTTAGCGAGGTATTGCTTGCCGGTGCTGACCCGGAGATAGGCGATTACCATAGTTTTTATTTATAATTTTATCAAGGTCTATAACGAGATATTTTAATGAAATTGCATGGGGCTTGGGCGATTTTGTGGCGGGGCTGTGTTAAGTGATTGTGTGTAATGTGATTATGTTGCGTTGTTTTTTCGGGAAATGCGAGGCGCGCCCATAGCGCGCTCGGGGCGTGTCGGTCCGGACTGCCGGGTTGCGGGTGGAGCGACATCAATCGGCAAGGCGGGGGCGCTGCCGGATGCGATCATGCGGGGCATGGGACGCGGCCTTTGTGACGGTCGGGAAAACGGGTGGCCGAGGCCGGTATTTTTGTCCGGTATCTGATCCTGGTGGACGGAACGTTCTGTCGGTCCGGATATTTTGTTAACTTCGCCATACCGAGGAGCGTGGCCGGGCTTGGGTCATGCCGTGTTCCCGCGCGCGCGATGCGGCGGCCTTGTGCATTGGCCGGGGCGGCCGGCATGTCGCGTGGGCCGTCGTACGGCCGGAGTGGGCCCGGCCGCGGGTATGGCGGTGCGGGGCGGCGCCCCGGGGCCGGTGGCTATGCGAAGGCCGGGCAACGACGGCGCGTTGCGGTATGCTTGCCTCGGATGCGGACCGAACGAACTTACTTAATATACAACCTACTATGCAGACGAACATGAAGAAAAACCGGCTGCTGCGAGGCGCGCTTGGTGTGGCGGCGGCCTGCGCGCTGCTCCTGCCGGGCGGCGAGGCTCTGGCGGTCGGATCGGATAAGCCGTTGACCGTTAAGGAGTCGCTGTTGCTGGCCGGGAATCACCTGATCGGTATTTTGAATCCCGAGGAGCACTACCTGCCCTATTGGGAAATGACCATCCTGCCCAACTACCGGGCGCGGCTCACGCGCGGCTGGCCGGCCCATAACCTGGGGCGGTGGCTCGATGCGATGATGCGCGCCGAGCGGAGCGTGGGCCAGCACATCCCGCCCGAGATGGAGGAGGCGATGGTGGCCAATGTGAAGCGCTTTTTCGATAATCCCGACTGCATTCCGCTCAACCCGGACCTCGACCCGTTCGGCGGGGGCGACCGGCTGATCTGGGACCTGCACTCGCTGCGCGAGGGGATGCTGGCGCTCAACGCGCTGGCCCGCTATCGCGACAATGCGTGGGCGGCCGAGATGGGCGACCGCATGATCGAAAGCCTCGATGCCAAGCTGCGCGACGACGGAACGTGGGACATCGAGCGGTTCGATGCGTTCCGCGAGCGCGGGCCGCAGGTGATCCACAACCTGGAGGCCTGCGATACGCACGGGCGCATGCTGGAGGCGGTGATCTGGTTCTACGAGACGACCAGGTCGGAGAAGGCCCGCCGGTTTGCCGACCGGCTGGCCCGCTGGCATTACGACAACACCACGCAGGAGGACGGCAGGATCAACCCCGCCTGCCGGGCCGACCACACGCACTCGTACCTCGGCACGCTGCGCGGCCTGCTGCTGTACGGACGCCTCACGGGCCGGCCCGAGTATATCAGGCGCGTGGCCGATGCCTACCGGGTGAACGTGCCGGCGGTCGTCAAGCCGTCGGGATATACGAGCCATAACATGGCGGTCGAGAGCTTCGGCGAGACCACGTCGCCCGGCGATGCGGTGCAGCTTGCGCTCTGGCTCCACGAGGAGGGCTACGACGAGTTCCTCGACGATGCCGACCGGCTCGTGCGCAGTCGTATCCTGCCCTCGCAGATCGTCGCGTCGGAGCCCCTCGTCCCCTTCGCCGAGGGGACGTGCGACGCGTGGCGCGACCTCGACCGGCGGGTGATCGGGGCTTATGGCGGATGCCACTACCACTCGCCACACGGCAGCTCGATGCCGGTGACGGACGTGACCTCGGCCGACGTGCATACGCTCGTCGATGTCTATAACCATATTGCCGTGGCGCGGCCCGGCGGTGTCGAGGTCGTCATGCACCTCGATTACGAGGACGATAACGTGTCGGTCGAGACATCGCGCGAGGACAAGGGGCGCCTGAAGATCACGATGAAGCGGGGAGGCGAGCTGTCGGTGCACGTGCCGCGGTGGACACCCGCCGGATCGGTGCGGTTCACGCGCGATGGCAGGGACGTGCGCTTCGGGACGGAGGGTTGCTTTGCGCAGCTCAGGAAAGTGCCGGCCGGGGCAGTGATCGGGATGGAGTACGACCTGCCGGAGACGGTGACCCGGGAGACCGACCAGGGGGTCGAGTATACCGTATATTGGAAAGGGGATGAGGTGGTGGGTATCTCGCCCAACACCGATTTCTTTCCGCTGTTCCCGGACATGCCTGCGGAGTAGCCGTTTCGTGGAGTCCGGAAACAGATCATGCCGCCCATTGGCCATGGGCGGCATGATCCGGTATCATAGGATATCGCTTCGGATTTTCGATGGTGTTTTTGGTGAGGTCGCTGATTTTCAGCGGTTCTTCTGGTAAGGAGTTTGGGCCTTGCGGTCTGTTGCGGGTAATGCTCTCTGCGATGTAAGAAGACCACTCTGCGTTGGTCTTGATACAAAAGAAGGTCGCGGCGGCGACACCGAATGATGAGGCCGCGTTGTTTTGTGTCCGCCGCAGGACGAGCGGTCAGACGCACTCGATGGTGTAGGTGAAGCTGTCGGCGCGGTAGTACCCGGTGTTGTATTCTACGGGCAACCCGTTCGCGTCGTACACGTACCGCTTGCGGACGAGGATCGGGTCGCCCGGGCTGATCTCGAGCTTCGCGGCGATGAACTCGTCGGCGCCCGCGGCGCTGATCTCCTCTTTCGACCGCTTGACGGCGATGTTGTAGTCGCGCGCGAGGATCTCGTACAGCGGCTGGTTGAAGTTCTCGTTGCCCGTCAGACCGATCTCGGGATTGAACGCCGAGATGAAGTAGACGAACGGGAAGTCCTTCTTGCCGCGCAGGCGGCGCAGCCACAGCACGCGCGTCTGCGGCGCGAGGTTGAAGAAGGCGGCGATATCGGCCGTGGGCTGCGCCCAGGCAATGTGCAGCTCGAAGTTGTGCACCTCGATGCCCATCGTCTTCATCTCCTGCGAGAAGCTCATCCATTTGCCGGCCTCGCTGAGCACCCGCTGCTGCGCGACCTTCGTGCCGTAGCCCTTTTTGCGGACGAGCAGCCCCTCGTTCACCAGCGTGGTGATGGCCTGTCGCAATGTGTTGCGGGAGATGTTGAGCTGGCTGGCCAGGTCGACCTCCCTGGGGAGCAGCCGGCCGTTCTTGTAAACCTCTTTCTCGATCAGCGAGCGCAGCAGCGTCTCGGCCTGAACATGCAGCGGAGTGGAGCTGTTGTGGTCGACGGATAGTTTCATGGCGTTACGCTTTGGATGCAAAAGTGATTGGGTCCCGGATGTGTTGCAATTGCGCGAAAATAGTCAATTTTTTTTGTTATCCGGATTTATTCAATATATTTGTACTTGTAGTATATGTTCATACATATATGTGGGTCTGCTGTGCGTATGTTCAGCGGATCTCCGGGCCGGTCGTGCGACCGGAAATGCGTCGGTCCGGGATTTCCGGAAGAATGGTCCAACCGTAAATAAAAATAAAAGAGAGCGTCATGGATGAGATTGTCATGCCTTCCTGCATCTTCAGCGGGAAGATACTGACCGGCGAGCGCGTCGCGCATGTCTCGCGCGATGTGGGCAGTATCCGGGAGATATTCGGATCGCCGGAGGCGGTCGGCGAGCGGCAGGCGGCCGGGACGGCCTATGTCGTGAGCAGCTACATGCCCCAGCGGGAAGGGACGCCGGGCGGGCTCTGTTTCGGGATCACCCACCTCTATCCCGGCAAGGTGGGGGACGAGTACTATATGACCAAAGGACACTACCATGCGCGCATCGAGACCGCCGAGTTCTACTGGGGGATCGAGGGCGAGGGGATGCTGATCCTGATGGACCGCGAACGGCGCGTATGGGCCGAGCGGATGTTCCCGGGCAGCCTGCACTACATTCCGGGCGGCGTGGCCCATCGCGTGGCCAATACGGGCGGCGCGCTGCTCTCGTTCGGGGCCTGCTGGCCGTCGGACGCCGGGCACGACTACGGCTCGATCGGGCGAACGGGCTTCGCCGCGCGGCTCCGCTGTGTGGACGGCGAACCAAAACTGGTCAGGCCATGAGCCGGTATGCGATCGGGGTAGACCTCGGGGGTACGATCGTCAAGATCGGCCTGGTCACAGACGGACGGGTCGTTGTGATGCGGACGCTCGCCGCCGAGTCGGCCGGCGGCCTCGGCGCACGGTTGCCTGCCCTGCGCGAGACGATCGACGGGATGCTGGCCGCACAGGGCGTGGCGCGAAGCGAACTGGACGGCCTCGGGCTCAGCTTTCCGGGCCTTGTCGATTCGGCCCGCGGGCGTGTGCTTTCGACCAACGCCAAGTATGACGATGCCACGGAGATCGACCTTGAGGCATTCGGCCGGAGCTTCGGCGGCGCATTCTATATCGACAACGACGCGCGCATGGCGACCGTCGGCGAGTGGCGATACGGCGGCGGTCGCGGATCGGACAATGTGGTGGCGATGACTATCGGCACGGGTGTCGGGTGCGGCGTGGTGATGGAGGGGCGCCTCGTGCGCGGCGCGCACCACCAGGCGGGATGCCTCGGCGGCCACCTCGTGGCCGACTACCGGGGGCGGCGCTGTACGTGCGGCAACCGCGGGTGTGTCGAGGCGATGGCCTCGTCGTTCTTCCTCGACCGCATCGTACGGGAGGATGTGCGGGTCGGCGAGGCGTTCTACGAGCGTCACCGGCCGTTCGACTTTAAGAAGCTGTTCGGGCTGGCCGGAGCGGGCGATCCCGAGGCCGTCCTGGTGCGCGACGAGTGCATGGATGTCTGGGCGGCGGGCGTGGTCAACCTGATCCATGCCTACGATCCCGAGATCGTCGTGCTCGGCGGCGGGGTGATGCGCAGCGCTGGGGTCATCGTGCCCTATATTCAACGAAAAGTGGATGAGATGGCCTGGACCCCGTGGGGGAAGGTGCGGATCGCGGCCTCGGAGCTTGGCGACGAGGCAGCCATCCTCGGGGCGGCCTATTGTGTGACTAACGGCAACCTATAATGATGATGACCAAACAAGCGAGATCCAATTACGATAAGTTCCCGGCTGTCCGGGCAGATGAAAGGTTCGGCGCCTGCCTCACCGGCTGGGACGCCATCGGCGCGGAGCTCGGCCGGGCCCTTGCGGCGGCGGATGGCCGGGCGGCCGCCGGGGCGGCTGCAGGTGCTCCCGGGATCGAAGGTCCGAAATATCTGGCCATCGAGTGTTACAACGGCGTGCTCGACGGCGAGGTGCGCGAGGCGCTGCGGGTCCGGGTGGAACATGCGCTGTGGATCGACACGGCCGAAGCGATGCGCCCGTCCGCCGAGCTCGACGCCTTCTTCGGCGCCGACATTACCGACGACGAGATCTTCGGCTACCTGACGCGCTACAACATCGACGCGTACTTCGATCCGGCCAGGGTGGCGGCCGTCCGTGAGCGGATGGCGAACGCCGCAGGGACCGTCGTGGTCTATGGCGTGGGGGCGGCCTATCTCGCGCAGTGCGTAGACCTGCTGGTCTATGCCGACATGGCGCGCTGGGAGATACAGATGCGCTACCGCCGCGGCGAAGTCGGCAATGTGGGCGCTGATAATGCGGCGGAGCGCGCGTCGCTCAAATATAAACGGGGCTTTTTCGTCGACTGGCGCATCTGCGACCGCTGGAAGAAGAAGCTGATGCCCCGCTGGGACTATCTGCTCGATACGAATAAGGCCGGCGAGCCCAAGATGTGTACGGGCGAGGCGGTGCGGGCGACGCTGGCGGCCGCTGCACAGCGCCCGCTGCGTGTGGTGCCGTTCTTCGATCCGGGCCCTTGGGGAGGCCAGTGGATGAAAGAGGTGTGCGATCTCGACCGGTCGCAGAAGAACTTTGCGTGGTGTTTCGACTGTGTGCCCGAGGAGAACAGCCTGCTGCTCGCCTTCCCGAACGCGACGGTCGAGATACCGTCGATCGACCTGGTTTTCGCCCAGCCGCGCGCGCTGCTCGGCGATCCGGTGCACGGGCGCTTCGGCGACGAGTTCCCGATCCGCTTCGACTTCCTCGATACGATGCAGGGCGGCAATCTGAGCCTTCAGGTCCATCCGCTTACCGAGTACATCCAGGAGAAGTTCGGCATGCACTATACGCAGGACGAGAGTTACTATATCCTCGATGCCGGACGGGACGCCAAAGTCTACCTCGGACTGAAAGAGGGGGTCGATCCGGAGGCGATGGTCGCCGAGCTGCGCGAGGCACAGCAGACGGGCCGGTTCGACGCCGAGAAGCACGTGGGGGTCTATCCCGTCAGAAAGCACGACCATGTGCTGATCCCGGCCGGGACGGTCCACTGCTCGGGAGCCGACAGCATGGTGCTCGAGATCAGCGCCACGCCGTTCATCTTCACCTTCAAGCTCTGGGACTGGGGGCGGCTGGGCCTCGACGGGCGTCCGCGGCCGATCAACATCGACCACGGGGCCAATGTGATCCAGTGGGACCGGACCGAGAACTGGGTGCGCAGGCACCTCGTGGACCAGGTGACGCCCGTGGCCTCGGGCGACGGGTGGCGCGAGGAGAAGACCGGGCTGCACGAGCGCGAGTTCATCGAGACGCACCGCGTCTGGTTCACCGGGACGGCCCCGTTCGACACGGGCGGCGGGGTCAACGTGCTCAACCTCGTCGAAGGACGCGAGGCCGTGGTCGAAAGCCCGACCGGCGCGTTCGAGCCGATGGTCGTGCACTATGCCGAGACGTTCATCGTACCGGCGGCCGTGGGGCCGTACACGATACGCCCATACGGGGAGGTCGAAGGGACGGAGTGTGCCGTGGTCAAGGCATTCGTCAGGTTCAATGTTTAGAACAGCGGGATATGGAATTCGATCCGGGATTCGGTATCCGGCCGGTCTACGACCCGATGGGGTTCAGCTACGAGGCCGACTGCCTCGGCCCGGCGGTGGAGAACAGAACGCTCGACGCGATCCTCGGTAGCCTGAAAGATCCCGGTACGGGGGCCCGGCGGTCGCCTATTCGATCGCGGTGGTCATGGGCAAGCGCCGCCACCTGCCGCTGCTTGGGCGGAGGCATCTGCTGTTCGGCTTCGACACGGGCGTGATATCGGGGGCGATCGGGTTGCGGCTGCGGGGCGCTGAGTGGTTCAGCAATCTGGAGTTTGGTGTCGGATCGAGGTCTTGGCGAGGGTAACGATGCCGTCGCCGTCGCCGTAGGCGGCTTGAGGGCCTTGCGGCTGTCGTAGCGCGTCGGTCGTTTGCCCCCGGCTTTGACGCCCGAGGCGTCGCGGTGGTGGACGGTTCGGGTAAGATAAATAATATGTACATTCCTGGGTGTATTCCATAAAAGGGGGCATCCCGTCCTTGCGGGCGGGATGCGGGTCGGGTTGTGGTTTGCCGGATCGTGTTGTCGCGGTTATTTGCCCCGCTGGGTGATGTTCAGCAGTGCGTCGCGCAGGTTCTCTCCGTGCGCGAGATGGAGCTTTTTGCGGATGCGGCTGCGCACATTGGTGATGTTCGACTCGCTTTTGCCCAGCGCTCTCATGGTCTGGGTCAGGGAGTGACCCTGCAGAATGTGGTGGGCCACTTCCCGCTCGGCGGGGGTCAGCGAGGGTATGTGCCGGTCGAGGGCCGCATAGTCGAGCTGGCGTCCCTGTACGACCTCGGCGATGTTGCGCAGCAGGCGCTGCTGCGTTTGCTGGTCGAGCAGCGCCAGCAGGTCCTCGGTTTCGTTCGAGCTGAGCTGCTTCTTGCGGGCCAGGCGGATGAACTCCGAGAGCTGGGTTTTGTCCATATGGAACAGCTCGAGCAGCGACTGCTTCTCGGCCTGGTAGGCATGGTGCTCGGTGTCCATGTCCCGGATGCTCCGGTTCATGCGGTCGCCCATGATGGCCAGCAGGGTGAAGGCGACGTAGAAGAGGGCCTGGAAGTCGAACGGGAAAGCTTCGGCGGCGATGTGCGCGCACACGCCGTATGTGGCGATGCTCGTCAGGCTGAGCAGGTAGAGGAGCACGCGCATCTGGCTGATAATGGCCAGCATGAGCAGGAATGCCAGTACGACCATGTCGCTCAGGATGATCGAGGCTCCCATGTAGTCGTTGAACGTCGCCTCACGTATCATCTGGACGACGAGCTGGCACTGTATCGTGGCGAAAAGGATCGTAAGCGCGCGGTGTACCGCGAGCTTACGCGCTGAGAACAGCCCGAAGAGAACGGTGAGGACGAACAGCAGCAGTGTATTGGAGGCCGTGTAGAAGGGTGTCTGCGGATTGGAGCGGAAGATGAAGCCGCTGATGACCGATAGCATGTAGCCGACGGTCAGGTACAGGTATATGTAGGTGCGCCGGCGTTCGATGCCCGACGTTCCGGAAGGTATGATGAACGGGTTACGCATAAGGCTCGGTCGTGTGGTCAGGTGGTCGTATCGGGGTCAGGCTCCGGGGCCGCGGGTTGTTGCCGGGCCAGCGCGAGCAGCCTCTCGTGGAGGTTGTCGTGCTGGGCGAGTCCCAGCTTTTTGCGGATATTGGACCGGATGACCGAGATGTTCGATTGGCTTTTGAGCAGCTCGCGGCTGATATCCGAATGGGTTTTGCCCTGCAGGATCAGGTGGGCGACCCGGCGCTCGGTCGGGGTGAGGCCGGGCATCCGCTCGTCGAACAGGCGGTTGTCGACCTCTTGCTGCTGCATCATGGACAACACGCTGCGCCGGATCCGCGTCTCTGTGTCGGGGCCGAGCAGCTTGAGCAACGTCTCGGTTTGCCGGGGGGCCAGCTTTCGCTTTTTGAGCAGGCGGGTCAGCTGGTCGAGCTGCCGGTCGTCCAGGTTGAGCAGGTTGAGGATCGACCGCCTCTCGGATTTGTAGGCCTGGTTGTCGTGCTGCAGGATGATCACTTTCCGGGCCATGTAGTTGCCCAGCAGGGCGCTGGTGGCGAACAGGACGAAAAAGGTGATGTAGGAGTTGTGGAGGAACAGGCTGTCGTTGATGACCACGCAGGCCGTGTAGGTCCCCAGGCTGAGTCCGCCCAGGATGAAGGGAAGCACCGGGACGTAGGCCAGCACCGCGAACATCAATGTGAATCCAAGCCGGGTCATATCCCTGAGAATGAGCGCCGACCGCTCGATGTCGGGACTGTATGCGTAATAGAGCATTTCGGCGCATATTTTGATCTGGGAGAACGTGAGCAGAATGACCAGGGCGTGGATGATCCGGATCTTTTTCCAGTATACCAGGCCGAGCGTGATGCTCAGGGTCAGTATCTGGACGATCTCGGAGGTCAGTAAAAGGCGTCGCGGGGTTTCGCTCAGCCCTGCCAGTCCGGCGGCCACGTACAGCATGATGCCCGTGCAACTGATATAAAACACCGTTTTGCGCAGGCTTTCCAGTTGTGATGTGTATTTTTTAGACCTCATAGTGCGAAGCGCTTTTTTTTGTATGATTTAATACGTTGTATATTCGATATTTATTGTCTGAATTTTTAGGTTATTTATGTGGTTGCTAAAATACAAAAATAAATAATGTGACAAAAATTAGGGTATATTCTGCAGCCTTTGCAGACTGGGCGTATTATCGCCTGCGTTAGAATGCATATCTTTGTCCGGAGACCTGTTGCCATCAGGCGCGCATTTCTGCCGGCCGGCCCCCGGGCGAACCGGACCCTGAACCATATTGCCGCGGTACTGTCCGCAGCTTATCCCGTGTGGGGGCTGTCGGCCCGGCACGCGGCGAGTTCGCAAAAAACAAGATTATGCGTAATCGATCGATCTCATATCTCCTGCGTTTGGCCGGCCGTTCCCTGCGTACGTTGATTTGCTTGCCGGGGTTGGCCGTTCTGATCGTGAGCTTTTGTGTCGCTTTCCCGTTCTGGGGTTATGACCAGTTGAGGCAGATGCTGCGCAGGCAGCAGGATACGCCCTAATCGTCGCTGGCGAATGGGCGGCGAAGCCCCGGGCCGCGTGCGGCCTGGTAGCGAAGCGCTGCGGACAGAGCGCTTTATCCCGGCAGACAGAAGGAGTTTTCAGGATAATAAATATATATATTATATATGTGCGGTCGCGATACGGACCGTTGACCGGGGCTATGCGCCATCGGTATCGGCGCCTTGTCCTATACGCAGACAGGGATCGTTGGCGGGGCAGGCGGCAAAGAGGGGGCCGTGCGTATCCGCGGTGTCAGGAGAGGGGTGGCGGCGCCTTGCGGCCGTGTCCCGGAGGTACGTTTTGCGGCGGGCCGGGGCCGGGCGAACCGCCGGTCTGATACAGGCAGCCGGGATGGCTCGCTTCGCGGGGCCGCGGCTCTCATAAAATAACCGGCAGGACGATCGTCCTGCCGGTTGCGTTCCGGAAGATACCGAAATGGCGGCCGCCATCATGCGGCTGCCATCGATCCCGGGTCCTGCATCGCCCCTGCTCGCCATCCGGCGCGGGGCGGGCAGAGAACTCCCCGCGGTGGGGCGGTTAGTAACGGTTCCGGTTGAAGCCGCCGCCGCGGTTATATCCGCCGCCGTTGCCGCCACGGTTGTAGCCGCCGCGATCTTCGCGATCGGCTTTCGGGCGTGCCACGTTGACCGTGATCGTCTTGCCTTCGAAATCGGTGTTGTTCAGCGCGTCGATGGCCTGCTGGCCCGCTTCGTCGCTGGCCATCTCGACAAAGCCGAATCCGCGCGAGCGGCCGGTTTCGCGGTCTGTGATGATGTTGGCCGACGATACCTCGCCGTACTGTGCGAACAGGTCCTGCAGGCTTTCGTTCTCCGTGCGGACGTTCAGATTTGAGATGTAAATGTTCATGGTTTGAGATTTGTGGATTAAATTTACTACTATTTTGTCAATGTGATCTTTACTGCGTTCATGCCCCGCGTGCCGCGCTCCAGTTCGAAGGTGACGATGTTGCCTTCGGCGATGCCGGCCGGGGCTGAGGATATGTGGAAGAAATACTTCTCGGTCGTTGCCGTCTCCTTGATGAAGCCATAGCCTTTGTCCGCATTGAAATGCTCGACCCGCCCTTTCAGCGGCTCCACCTCGATGTCCTCTTTCTTGGGGGTGGCGATCAGCACGTCTTCCAACTTGACTTCCTGTTTCTGCCGCTCCTCGGGCGGCGTGTCGACGATGTTGCCGAGCTCGTCCACGTAGGCGATCATGTCGTCCAGCGAGCTCGGGCCCGCTGCCTGGCGCTCTTCCCTGCGTTTCTGCTTTTCGAGGCGCTTGGCCTGCTTTTTCTTTTCGTTCTCTCTTTTTCCGAATGATTGTCCTGCCATTAAACCGGTTTTAAGTTTATTGTGCCTGGTGAAGCACGGTATTGATCTGTTTGCCTACTAATTTCCGGATGTCCCGGACCATCAGGTGGTCGTCCTGCGAGCAGAAGGTGAGGGCGGTCCCTGCGTTTCCTGCCCGGCCGGTGCGGCCGATGCGGTGTACATAGGTCTCGACCACGTCGGGCAGGTCGTAGTTGATGACCATTTGCAGCTCCTTGATGTCGATGCCGCGTGCCGCGATGTCGGTGGCGACCATCACCTTCACCTTGCCCGACTTGAAGTCCGACAGGGCCCGCTGGCGCTGCCCCTGCGATTTGTTGCCGTGGATGGCCGCGCTGTGAATGCCCGCTTTCTCGAGGACGCGCGAGATGCTGTCCGCGCCGTGCTTGGTGCGCGAGAAGACCAGGACGGACTTGCCCGCCTCTTGCTTCAGCACCGAGACCAGCAATCCTTTCTTCTGCTGCTTTTCCACGAAGTAGATGCTTTGATCGACCGTGTCGACGGTCGATGACTCGGGCGCCACCTCGACCCGTACCGGATGGTGCAGGATCGAGCGCGACAGGGCGACGATCGTAGCCGGCATGGTCGCCGAAAAGAAAAGCGTCTGGCGCTGCCGCGGCAGCAGGGGAAGCAGCCGCCTGATGTCGGCGATGAAGCCCATGTCGAGCATCCGGTCGGCTTCGTCGAGGACCAGGTGGGTCAGGCCGGCGAGCCGTACCGTGCCCTGGCCGATCAGGTCGTGCAGGCGTCCGGGCGTGGCGATCAGGATGTCCACGCCGCGGCGCAGTTTTTCGACCTGGGGCCCCTGCTTCACGCCTCCGAATATGGCCGTGTGGTGCAGGCCGGTGTATTTGCCGTAATCGGCGAAACACTCGTCGATCTGCAGGGCGAGCTCGCGGGTCGGGGTCAGGATCAGCGCGCGGATGGCGCGGGTGCCCGTATCCCGGCTATGGGAGCGGCCCCTGCGGTCTTTGCGCCGGGGAGCCTCGTCGTCGGCCGCTTGCCCTTCCGCTGCCGCGGGTTGCCGGGGCTGGCTGTTTTTTTCGTCCCATAGCGTTTGCAGGATCGGGATGGCAAAGGCTGCCGTCTTGCCGGTGCCGGTCTGCGCGATCCCGAAAATATCGTCGCCGCGTTGTACGACCGGGATGGCCTGCTCCTGGATGGGTGTGGGGTGAGTGTATCCTTTTTCGCGGACAGCCCTTAAGATCGGCTCCGCAATGTTCAGTTCGTTGAATGTCATGTGTCGGTATCCGCCTTGCGGCAGATGGTTTTCGTGATTAATGTGCCGCTTACAACGCGGCTTTGGAGAGGAAAAAGTCGGCTTTGAGCCTTTCGACGACCTCCTTGACGCTCCTGATCTTGTCCGAAAGGTAAGCGTTGCCGCCGGCAAACGCATAGCCTTTGGCCATGTTGCCTTTGGCCGCGTTGTAGAGCGCCTTGATGATGCAGTAGGGGCTTTTGGTGTAGTCGCACGTTTTGATGCAGTGGAACGGGCAGCTGCGGGGTTTTTCTTTCCCCTCGGCCACGCTCCGGATGAACGCGCCGTCGAAGGCGCGCCCCGGCATGCCCACCGGGCTTTGGATGATGCGTACATCCTCGGCATGGGCATTGATGTACACTTTTTTGAATTCGATCGAGGCGTCGCACTCTTCGGTCGGGACAAATATCGAGCCCATCTGCACCGCCGATGCGCCGAGCGCCATGAACCGGGCGATGTCGTCGCCGGTCGAGATGCCGCCGGCCGCGATGACCGGGATGTCCTTCTGTCCGGCATAGCTCCGGGCGACCCCGACCACCTCCGGGATCAGGTGTTCGAGCGAGTAGTTCTCATCCTCGAGCTGCTCCCGCTTGAATCCGAGGTGCCCGCCGGCCTTGGGGCCTTCCACGACGATCGCGTCGGGCAGGTAACCGTAGTTGGCCGACCACTTCTCGCAGATGAGCCGTGCCGCCCGGGCCGAGGAGACGATCGGGACCAGCTGCGTCCTGCTGCCTTCCGTGAGGTAGGAGGGCAGGTCGAGCGGAAGCCCTGCGCCGGCGAAGATCACATCGGCCTGCTCTTCGATCGAGGTGCGCACCATGTCCGGGAAGTTCGAGAGCGCGACCATGATGTTGATGCCGATCACACCGACGGTCTTTTCGCGGGCCTTGCGGATCTCTTCGCGCAGGCCGTATATACATCTGTCGAGGTATGTGCCCTTGCATGCGGGGTAGAGCAGTCCCAGTCCGGCTGCGGAGATAACGCCCACGCCGCCTTCGTTCGCAACGGCCGACGCCAGCCCGTTGAGCGATACACCGACACCCATACCGCCCTGAATGATGGGCAGTTTGATCTCGTACTTGCCGATAAAGAATGATTTCATCTTCTTACAATCGTTGAAATTAGACATATGCCGTCTTCAGCCTGCGGGCAGACTTACTCGGGCAATTGTTTGCCGAAACAAAGGAAGCTAAGACAGGTCGATTTCAACGATGAAAGAACCGGGCAGGAGGGAAAGAGGGGCCCGGATAAATGCACTGGAGATAAGGATCAGAATGAACTTGCGTTGTTGTCGAGACAAAAACAGGGAAAGGCGAGAGCGATCGGAGGGAAAGCAGTTTTCCTAAAGATTGCCGGACCGTATCCTATTTTCTGCAAAGATAGTGATAATTTATCTGAATTCCACTATCTTCTTGATAAATAACCGAATTTCCCGTGTTTTATTGTGTCGGACGGGAAAGTTCCGGGTCGCCGGAGCGCCGGCGGACGGTTTGCGCTGTCCGGTCTGCCCGTGCGGGAGACGGAACGCGGGCGCCTGTCCGGGACGCGGCCTGCTGCCGGGGGCCGTCCCGCATCAGGGGCAATTACCGTGCCGGAACCGCCGGGGCCGGGGCCGCATGTGCGGGATGGGGCAGCCGTGCGGGTGCTGAGCCGTCATCCCGTGCCGTCGTGTCCGGGGCCTGCCGGTCGATGTTGTAAATGGGCGGAATTTGGGTAGCTTTACGGAGTTGTCAATTGTACAGGAATGGATATCGAGCAATTCAGGGATTACTGCCTTTCGTTTCCGGATGCCTATGAGGGGACCCCTTTCGATAAGTTTGCCGGTCGGGGACGCGAGCCTCGGTCGATCCTCGTATTCTTTGTGCGGGCCAGGATGTTCTGCTATTTCGATATCAACGCGTTCGACAGATGCACGATCAAGTGCGACCCCGGTGAAATAGCGGAACTTCAGGAGCGGTATCACGGGATCGGGAAACCCTATAACGGCAATCCGAAATACTGGATAAGCGTGGCGTTCAACAGCGATGTGCCGGACCCGTTGCTGAGAGCGCTGGTCTGGCGATCCTATGCGCTGGTGGCGCGCGCCAAATAATAATAGAGCGTTGTGGCCGTGGAAGCGGAACCTTCATTGGCCGGTAAAGATTGTCGGCGGGCGAGGCGCGATTGCCCGGCCGGCCGGGCTTTTGTGTAGGTTCCGGGGAGCCCGGCGCCCGGGGCTGCGCCCCAGGGCATGACGGAGGGCCCGGGCTGCATCGGCGGTTATGGGTCGAATAGTGTGTCCTCGATCCCGGATCGGGCACAGCTCATAATACGGGTTTCCGGAAATGGCGGCAGCGGGGTCTTGTCGATGGCTCGCTCGGGCAGCGCGTCAGCGCCCTTTGCGGCCAACGCACGATCATAGCCGTGTCCCCCTGATATTTCCGGAGAATGACGACGGGCGGATAATTCGCCGGAAGATCGCCCGATGCCATGAGCCGGTCGTTGAGCGCGCGCGTTTTGATCCGTGCGCGCGGTTTATGATCCGGTCGGGCAGCGCCGCTGTTTTACACTTAGAGGGTAGGTGCCGGTCGTCGTGCGGGTTTCAGGCCGTGAACCTGTTGCGCGTTATCGTCCGTGTCTGCACGTTTGCGGTTGACAGTGTGATCCGATTGTGGTCCGGCAGGCATGCACCCGACATCCGGGGCGATAAAACGGGTGGAGCATCCGTCATACATCGAAATGCCATTTGCCGACCGACTTACAGCCAATAGCAGGCGAAGTATGATCCGGTTGCTCTTGCCGTGCCGTTCACTGGCGGCTACCCTGGGAAAGGGGTGGGCCAGGGCAGGGCTATCCGGGCGTTGCCGTACATCACGCTCGATCTTATCGTGTTTTTTGATCCGCGTGCAGACTTTTTTTGCAAAAAATTGCAGATTTATATTATACTATATAATTTTGTGCCATTAAAGTTCTCTTTTAGGGCCTTCTTCTACATCATAGACAACCTGTCACATCCGTCATGAAAGCTATATTTGCTTGCCTGATACTGCATTGTGCCGGCTGTATGCTGTCAGTGGCGCAGAAACCCGGTATTGTTGGCAATACCGTATCCATGCGTTTGCACTTCGTGCAGAACGGCTTCGTGGTCGACACTGCCTTTGCGAATAACGGACAGACCCTGCGCGAACTGAAAGCGGTCTTGGATTCGCCCCGCGAGATTGTCGGAGTGACCGTGAGCGGCAGTGCCTCGCCCGAAGGTAGCGAGAGGATCAACAACCTGATCTCGGCGAGGAGGGCGGCTGCCCTGTCCGCCTGGTTCGACGGCGCCAAGGTGGTGTCTGTCGACACGATAGGCATCAACTGGGCGATGTTCCGCGAGTTGGTGGAGCGTAGCGATGTCGAATGGCGCGACGAGGCTCTCGACATTCTCGCCTGCGTTCCGGGCCGGAGTGTGGCCGACAGCGTCAAGCTCAGGCTCAGGATGCTGCGCAGGGGCGAAGCATGGAAGTATATGTTGGAAGAGCTGTTTCCGGAGCTGAGGTTTGCCGATTGTACGATCACCACCGAGGCCGATACCCCGGCCGGGACCGAGGCCGTCGGGGGTCAGCCCGGATGCGCCGAAGAAGCTTCCGGGAAGGGTGTTGCCGATATGACCGTCTGCACGGAGGCTTCCGGCCGGACTGCCGAAGCCGTGACCCCGGCCGAGGCCTGCGCCGGCGAGCCGGCAGTCACGGCTGTTGACCGCCCCGGGGTGAGATTCGCCGTCAAGACCAATATGCTCTACGATGTCGTGCTCATTCCAAACCTCGGCTTGGAGGTGGGCTTCGCCCGCCACTATTCCGCAGCCATCGACTGGGAGTATGCATGGTGGAGCAAAAATGCGTCGCATCGCTTCTGGCGCGTCTACGGCGGCGGCATAGAGTTGCGCCGATGGTGGCCCACGCGCAACAGTGCGTCTGATCGCCTGCAACTTACAGGGCATCACGCGGGTCTCTACTACCAGCTACTTACCTACGACTTCGAGTTCGGCAACCGCGGTTATCAGGGCGGCCGCTGGAGCCACGCCATAGGCGTGTCTTACGGCTACTCGCTTTCGCTCAACCGCCGCTTCAATATCGACTTCACCCTCGGTATCGGATACCTGTGGGGCGAATACAAGAGATACCACGCAGCGGACGGCTGCTACGTGTGGGACAGCACGAACGACCTCCGCTGGTTTGGCCCGACCAAAGCCGGGATATCATTGGTCTGCATGATCGGGAGGCAGGGCGCCGGGAAAGGAGGTGCCCGATGAAAGCGATGCTGCGCTGCGTAATGCCCTTATCGGTATCCTGACGATGCCCCTTGCCGTCCTGATGCAGGGCTGCGAGCACAAGGAGCTGTGTTACGACCACAGCCACATGGTCGACCTGCGTGTCGACTTCGACTGGAGCCTCGCGCCCGATGCCACACCCCGCACCATGGTGGTCCGCCTCTACCGGTCCGACGGCTCCCACTATGCCGTGCACGAGTTCACCTCCACAACTTCCGGCCGCATACGTGTCGAAGCCGGCGACTATATGCTGCTATGTCACAACGGCGAGCTCGTATCTGTCCAGGAAGGCGGCAACAGTTTCGACGAATACCGCCTCAGCACCAAGAGCCACTCGCTGCTCGCCCCCATAGGCCGTGCCGACGTTTCGGCTCCGCCGCGCCCCGGCACGTCGCCGGACGAACCCGTGCGCACGTCGCCCGAGCAGGTGTGGGCCGCAGCATGCCCGGCCATCACCCTGCAGCCGCAAACCGAAGGACAGAGTGTCACGCTAACACCCGCCGAGGCCACCTGCATCTACCACGTCACGGTGTCGGATGTCGAAAACCTCACGTCCGACATCGATGTCAGCGGAGCCATCACTGGCATGTCGGAGCAGTGGAGCGTGGCCGCATGCAGGCCGTCGGGATGCAGCGTCACGCTGCCCGTTGTCCTCGAACGCCCCGACGCGCACACACTCAGCGCCACATTCTATGCCTTCGGACACTGTCACGAGGAAACGACATCCCACTATTTCTCGCTCTATTCGTCCAACAACGT
>JAFQJK010000060.1 GCA_017415005.1 Rikenellaceae bacterium | reverse complement strand
CAGCGGTTCGAATCCGCTTCAGACCTCAAAGGAGGCTTCTAAGTAATGCTAAATTAGCAACTTAGAAGCCTTCCTTCTTTTAGAGGGGCGGATATAGGAGCGTAAAAATGTAAAAATTGACTATAAAGTCAAGACTTGCGTAAACTCATTATTCTTTTGAAATTCATCGTCCCATGTATATTTCACTTTTAGAGTATCTGGGCATCCCACAGTTAGATGAAATATTGCTTCGGTTGAATCTTGGGGGTTAAGTAATTCATAAGGGAACGGATTTTTACTGCCGAATAGACCGTCAGTATTACAAAGAAATTCGAGTCGAATATTAGTAGCACTTGCTTTTCCCGCATTAAAAACTTTCAGCGTTCTACGTCCTTTTTCTCCTTTTACAATATTGCCTCTTATTTGAGCTTTTTTGAATTCAACTTCTTCTGTTTCATTCTTTTTTAGTTGATATTCGTTTAGTTTTCTTTCTTGTTTCTTTAATTTATTATCATAAAAAAGGAACGTGAAGACACTAAAAGCAAATGCAGTACAAGCAATTATAAAACTGGCCAATTCCATGATTTACTTGATTTTTATAAATTTATTTCCACTGAATGCCTTTTTAAACATATCGGTAATGTCTTTCTCAATATCTGATATAACTTCTGCTTTAAACGCCTCTACACCTTCTGTAATTGATTCCTCATTTAGCTCAATCAATTCATCGTACCCTCCAAAGTATTCTCTATTGCACAGATTACATTTAACATAGCTTTTGTCTTCGTTAAATTCAAAATCTTCTCCACCGCATGTAATGCACCTTAGAGTAATTGATTTAGAATAATCATTTTTCATACGTCATTATTTTTTTTGCTTTACAACATTAATGTTCTTAGGATAGCTTTTTCTATCCGAGCTGATTTAATGTTAAATTTAGCACTAAAAGCGCGAACAATCAAATATGCTCCAATTTACAATACCCAGGTTCTTGAATGTAAAATGAGACTGGACATACTCCATGATCTGCCTTTGATGCGAACGGCTCAAAATGTCTATTGAATGTTGGCCGCGTTCGGTCGGAAACTTTATGTCTATCTGACGATATTCAGTCATTTGATGTTTGACACCGAAGCGAAGTATCATTTTCAGAACGATCAAAATATCCTTGATGGTTTTCTGGCTTAATCCTTCGTCGAGTTTACGAAATACGAAGGCTTGTACGTCCTGTTCCTCGACCAGTACCATTTCACCAAACGATGGCAAAATATGATGCTCGATTAATAGTGTGTAGGCTGAAAAGATTGAACGCTTTACATACTGTCTCTTGTCCTCTCTCCACAAAGCGACGATTTTTGAAAGTCTGGTTTCTGCCGACATAACTTAAAAGGTTTAGATCATATAACAGAAAGATAAATGCAAGGTGCCTTCGATCTTGATTCTCTCCAATGTTTCCCCCTTGAACTACATGGAGTGCCTTGATCGGACAACTGCTCTTTTACCTTCGGTAACATCAGCGATCTGACCTAAGTACGATCTTTCGTCCATTCATCCGTAACTCCGGGGATCTCAAGATAAAAACATCCCCGTCCTGCGACAAAAAAAACGAAGGCCACCGCATCGCCGACCGGAGCACCGGTCGCAGAACCGCTTTCTCGACAAAGTAAACCTGTCCTTACAAAAAATAAGTTGCGTGTACATACGGACAAAGGTTTCTTCGGTTATGACACAACCGGACACGCGATCGTGAAAAATGGCGAACCGCTGGCGACATATTTGCACGGAATTTGAACATCTTGTTCGAGTTCCGTTCCTCCGGCATGGGAAACAGCCGGAGACGAACGTACCGATCATAAAACGGTTTGCCAAATGAAGATGCACGTATTTCTATGCAGCGCGCTCGCTGGGCTGTTGGGCACCACCGGCGCATATCCCTGCTCCCGGGTGGTGTTCCAGGGCAAGGATAGCCTCACGGTCGTGGGACGCACCCTGGACTGGAGGACTCCTATCCCCACCAATCTTTACGTCTACCCGCAAGGTATGCGGAAGGCGGGTATGCCGTCGGGCAATACGCTGCACTGGGTGTCCAGATACGGTTCGGTGCTTGCCGTCTCGTATGACGGCGGCGTAACGGAAGGAATGAACGAGAAGGGGTTGGTGATGAACGGGCTGTTCTGCAAGGGGACTGTCTACACGACATCGCAGGACGGCAGGCTGCCCGTAATGAGCCTGGCCGTACTGGTGAGCTATTTCCTCGACAACTTCGCCACCGTGGCCGAGGTGGAACAATGGCTGGCCGAGACGCCTTTCGCTATTTACGGGCAGAGCTTCGATAAAGGTACTGCGGCGGCACTGCACTGGGCCGTCACCGATCCTTCGGGGATGACCCTGGTCATGGAATACCAGGACGGTAAGCTGAACACGTATGCCTCACGCGATTACCGGGTGCTGACAAACGATCCGCCCTTCGAGCGCATGCTCGCCATCGACGAGTACTGGAAGCAGATCGGCGGCGAGCATATGCTGCCCGGGACGGTGCGCAGCGCCGACCGCTTTGCCCGGGCCTCGTTCTTTATCGACCATATCCCCGCCGATGCAGACTACCGCAGGGCCGCAGCCGCAGTGTTCAGCGTACTGGGAACCGTGTCCGTACCGCTCGGGTATACCGTGGAAGGCGAACCCAACCTTTCTTCCACGCAATGGAAAAGCGCGGCCGACACGAAAAATCTGATCTATTATTTCGGTTTCACCTCGCAGTTCGCCGAGTTCTGGATCGACCTGAAGGACCTCAATCTGGCGCCGGGTGCTCCCGTGCTCAGGCTTGACACTTCCAAAGAGGCTGATCTCTGTTTCGGCGTGAACGACCGGCTGGAACGTTCCGAACCGTTCACCCCGATGTGGTAACTGCCGGCCCCGCGGGACTGCCGGACCGATACGCGGCCGCCTGTTTCCATTCCCCCATGCAGGGACGGCACATATTCGTTGGGCGCAGGTGACCCGGGAGACCGTCTCCGGCATAAGAACGCTGAATGCGGAATAGGGACGCCGGCTTCTCTTGAAATAGGGAAAGGGGCTGTACGATGTGAAACCTGAATTTAACATCGTACAGCCCCCATTGTTTTCAGGTTCTGATTCCTTTGCCCGTTACTGCGATCGTATTGCAACTGGCGCAGTCGTCGTCTTATTCGGCGTTCCGGTTATTCCCGACCGTTACGAATTCCGGATTGTTGATATACACGTACAGGCCTTTGCAGGCGCCGTTTACGGTCATCTGCTCGAGCGTCGTTGTCGAAACGTTGTTCTTCACCTCGACGGAGTTCGGCAAGGTCTCCAGCCCGACAGCGGTTTCGGTTGTGCATTGCCGACGATGCCGGCCACATCAGCACCGTTGCCTTTAATGTCGGCCTCATTTGTGCAGTTCGATACGTTGGCTGCCAACAGACCGACGACACCGCCGACGGCGAAGTCTGTACCTTCCGTTGTATTGGTATTCAGGTTCGAGATCGTCCTGCCGTTACCGTCGAGCGTACCTTTGAACTGGTTCCCCATCGCAGCGGAACCGAGACGGCTGCCGTCAACTACCGGGGACCATTCAGTAATGGCGGCTAATGCTTCTACATGAACTTTACCGGATGCCTACCCGACAAACCAGAGACCTCAACAAATGCAAGTTATGTTATACTCACATTAAAAAACCGGCCCTTAAAAAAGGGCCGGCATTTTTAATTATTACTGCACTTGAATACCTTCCGCGTCAAAGTAAATAGCAGAGTTATACCCATAACGGATAGGCGATTTAGGCCGAGTCTCACTTGTAGCCGTAAATGTATTGCCATTATTATAAATGTCAATCTTCAAACGCTCTTTGACAGCATCGTCAGAATGACTATCCGAATTCAGATCACCAATGTAATTGTGCACCCAGAAAGCACGGGTAAGACCTGTCAACTCGCTGTTTCTGATAATTACATTATTATCGTCATAGCCCGAGTTGAATACACGAACACCACAATAAGTAGCTATAAACTTACACTTATCGGCATTCAGAGTAACCTCACCCCAGTTATTCATATGAACTGCGAAGTTCATATCGGTACCACCGCAGTTATTTGCCGAAACCTCTTTCATATTAAGGATACCACCGGCAGTAACATTCAGCAAATTCGTACAACCGTTCCATCCCATATTGGTTCCGGTGTGCTCATATTTAATAGTGCCATTCTCAACATTCAAAGTACCCTTTACAAGAATGAAATCATTGTGCGTTGCAGTACGAGTGTTTGTCGAAGAGAGCGTATATCCCGCAAGGTCGAGATTAACAGCATTGCCACTTGGAATTTCAATAGTGGCGTCTGCCGTAACCTCAATATCGTTCAAAAGAACAACACTGCAAGTCCTGTTGGCATTCTTCAATGCAGCGATCAGACGGCTACCATTTTTCACATAGAAAATAACATTCTCTACGCTGAGATCGTAAGCAACATTACTGTTATCCAAATAAATATCACCTGTCAGTTCACCACCATTGATATCCAAAACACCTGTCGGCTGAAGATTTTGCAAGTAAAAAGAAGTGCTACCGCCAACAACGGCCCCGTCGTTCATTACAATCTTGTTAGCGTAATTATCTGAGGTCACGAACAAACGAATCGCAACATAGGTAGGACAAGCAACAATACCTCCATTGATAGTTATAGTAGCATCACCCTCCCCGGCATAGTTGTCGATAGCGTCAATCATATGAGCAGTTACGTCGGAAATGTTTTCGATCGTACCGCCATTGATCGTTAAAGAGTTATTGCGATTGTCGATCGTGTAGTTCCCCCAACCCATACCATAATTTGAGGATGCACCGTTGTAGTCGTAGCTGATTTTACCACCACCTTTGCTATCATCGATGGTTAAGTTCCCCTTGTTCGTAATGAACGCAAAATGCGAAGCCTCGCTCGAGCTACCTGCAAGCGTGCGACCATTGAGGTCGAAGGTCAAATCAGCAGCCACATCGACCGTATAACATACGCCATTTTCAGCGGCAATATCCTTCAAGAGAACAGCCTTATCAACACATGCGGAATTGGCAAAGAGAGATTCCAGAGCCTCTGCGTTGCTCACATACTGCGTAATCACACCATCATAACCTTCCCCCTCGGCAAGATTGTTCACGACACCGTAGATAACAACGTTACCGCCCTTCACGGTCAGGCTCCCTACCGTTACGTCTTCGGGCACGATCAGCGTATTGTCGGCCGTCGTGGCATCTATTTCCCCAAAGGAACCGCTCAGGATAACCGTCGATTCCGGTGTGTTAATGGTTGTTTTACCGGTAGTATTGGCCGTGATAGCGATGATTGCGGGAGCTTCCGTATTGCTGCCCGTTCCGCTGGCCGACCCGTCATATTGTATGGTGACATCCTCGCCCGTCTCGGGTAGCGTGAGCGAAATTTCCATGTTATTGTCCACCGGATATATCTGCGGAATTACGATCTCGTTGGCTTCGGTACTGCTCAAAGTCTTCACGATGATATCGGTCGCACCGTTTTCGAGAGCTTCCTTGACCTCTGCTGCGTTTGCCACTTCGACAATCACTTTTTCGACAGGGCTTTCCGGATCGAACTCCGGATCGACCGTCACGTTGATCGTTCCCTGCTTGGTCAGGAGATTGCCCGACACATTAGTGCGGTAATTGCGGCGGATCGGAATGTTGGTGAACGCGTCGTTGGTGCAGATTGCCGTCCCGTTATTGAGGAACGTCACCGTGAAATCGGAGAGCGCAGCTTCGGTGTCGTCGGCCCACAGGAAATCCATCGAGACCGTACCGTCGGATACTTTGGCCAGATCGTCCGCCGTATAGGATATGTCGCCGGAACCGCTTATCTCGCCTGTCAGCGCGTTGAACGTGTCGGGCATGTTTTTGAAAGTGACCGTGTATCCGGTAGGCTTCAGCGCCTCGTCCTTGATTTCGTCCAGGTCATTGGTTTTGACGACCAGCAGGCCGAAAGGACGGGTCAGGGTGACGGGTTCCGTGAAAGAACCGGTGACTTCGAAACTCTTTTTAGCGAAGAACGCATCGCGCTCGTCGGAGCAGCCCTCGAAGGTCCCGCGGTTCGAGATCGCTTTCAGGCTCTGCGTATTGTAATGCAGATCCGTAAAATTCCCTTCGCTTCCCCCGGCACAGTCGGCCCAAAATACGAAGTCGTAGGTGTGCTGAGCTACCAGGCGCAAGTTGTCGAACGTAACCGTCCTGTTGTCGACGCTTTTCTCGATGCGGTTGTACAGTGTGCCGTCGCGGTAGATTTCCAGAATACAGCGGTTGACCGACATGCCTGTCCCGAAAGCATCGGTCACGGCGCGGGTCGGAACCTCTCTTTGCGGAACCGTTACCGTAAACGAGGACGTGGCTGCCGTATCGGATACGGTCCCCTCGTCTTTCTGGCATGCAGTCAGTACCATCAGCATGCCGGTTACAAGTAAAAATTTTTTCATGGCATATTAAGTATTAATAGAGTAACATCCTCATAAAAAAATTTTTAAATACTGTAAATCAACAATGCGTCATATATTCTAAAATATTATTGCTTTTAAGTTTGTATATCCAAAGTATATAGTTGGGCTTTCATATTTCGTCCGGCCTTTCGTCACTCGAATACGGCCGTCACGTTGGTTTGATAGTTGGGTTCGAGCCTCAGCGCCCCGAGTTCTTTCTGCACACCGCCCACGGTCATGGATAAGGCGATATGCTGCATGTCCGGGAGTACGAACAGGAAGTCTTCGCCGACCGTGGACGATCCGGCGGTCGTGTTCGGGAAGGCGAGCGTTACCGTTTGCGGATCGGATGCCGTGCCGGTCAGCACATCGTAACGGGTGGGTACGCCCCGGTATTCCACCGATACCATTCTCGCATCGGTGAAAGGCGTGGCGTTCCGCATGGTCAGCCCGGCCAGCGGGCGTTTGAGCGTGGCGCCGACACCGCTACCGCCGTTCCATCGCACATTCTCGAGCGCACAGGCGAAAGCGTCCCGGTCGCTGCCGGGCGTATAGGGCGTCCGGGCAAGCGACACCTGCCGCAGATTGTCGGTCGTATAGGCACCCTTGCCGTAATCGGCCCAGAAGAGGAAATCGTAGTTTCCGGGGATCAGCGCGATCTCGAATGCCGCTTCCGTCAGTGTCCCCGTCACGGTTTTATGCAACACGCAGCGTGGGTCCGCATCGCGCGTCCATGCCTCGAAAGTGTAGGTCGCAGCCGCATCGCCGGCGGCTCGGGTGAAAGCATCGCTGCGCATAGCGGAGGCGCTCTGCGGCCCGTTCGAGAGCTCCTCCTGCGAACGGACGGAGATCGTGCCGCCGACAGGCGACAGTTCCGGCAGCGGCGCCGCCTCTTTGTCGCAACCGCCCCAGAGGATCGGAATCAAAAACAGGTAAAATATCTTTTTCATCGCCGGGTCGGGTTAGTCAGGTATCACAATGTCGATCTCGCCGTCGAATCCGGGGTCGATGCCGATGCCGGGGGCGTAACTTCTTGTCAGGAACCCGTCGCGTATCACGGTCAGCTTGCCCCGCACGATCGGTACGTCGATCCCCTCTACCCGGTTCAGCAGGTTCCCCTCGCCGTCGCGCAGGGTCAGGTTGACCGTGACGGCCGACTCCGACCCGTTGACGAAGATGTGGTCGCCGGCCAGGTGCGCCTCCTTCTCGGTGAGCGGGGTCATGCAGCAGCCGAACGACATGCCCAGGCAGGCGTCGTTGGCTTTGTCGGTATAGGCGTTGAAACTCGACGGGAAATAGCCGGCATAGTCCACCGTGACCTGAATGGACGAGAGGTCGGGCGCGCTGCCGAGCAGGTTGTACGCCACGGCGCCGTAAGCTTTCGCGTTACGTTTGGACAGGTTGTCGAGGAACTTATCGACGTCGGTGGTGATGAACTCGATCTGTGCCATCGGGCGTTCGAGCGTCATCGCGCACTCCGCGGTCTCGTTCCAGCGGTCGAGGTAACCGGTCAGATCGAACGCCTTGCGTCCGACATAGGCATCCTTATGTCGCTCGTCGCCCATATAGTCCTCCGGTTCGGGAATGCAGATCGACGACAACGAACTCACCGTATAGTATTTATCCTCCGTAGAGCCTTTGTCCACATAGTCCGCCCACGCCACGACACGGTAACTGGCGGCATGAAGCGGTATGGAGGTCTCTATGGTGTGTTTGCCGTCCGCGGCCTTGTCGCAACACAAAATGCGGCGTTCGACCGGTTCGCCGCCTATCTCGTCACGGAACACCTCGACGATCCAGCGCACATGGTGGGTTTCATCCACGCCCGCGGCTTTGGAGGGCGGGAACGCATAGAGTTCGATCGACGGATCGACCTCAAGCGACAGGTTCATCCGTACGAGCGTCGGATCGACACCCCCGCCTTCGGGAACCTCCAGCACGGATCTGTCGCAGCCCGTCACCGTCAGGACGAGCAGGCACACGGTGTATAGTATCGTTTTTCTCATCGCCTCTCCTCCTTATTTTCCGAACCGGTAAGCCAGGTTGATCCCGACCTTCGTAAGCCCCCAGTAATTGTACGGGACACCCCTGGCGTAGCGGGCTCCGTTCGGGATATTGTAATAGGCATCGTACTTCGTGCGGACGTATCCCGCGCCGACGGTAAACTCCGCTCCCCAGTGGCGGGCGAACGTCAGGGCATAGCCGTAGCTGATGCCCGCGCCGTAGAAGCCGTCCGGCGACTGGTAGCGCTTTTCTTTGTCCACGGCGATATTGAACGCCCCGATATGGAGGTGCGCCCCGAAGAAGTGGCCCTTCATCGGGGTTTTAAGCCAGTAACGAAACTCCGGCTGGATGGCCATAAAACACAGGCGGAACGTCCGAGATACGGTATAGGGACTGTAAATGATCGGCAGATCGACCGAGTAATGCCGCCCGAAACCGTACTCCACGCCGAGGTTGGCGACCGTGGCGGCCAGATAGGCCGCATTCGTCTTGATCGCCCACCGGGAACGGGCACGGACGGAGCCGGGCAACGCTCCTTCACATGCCTCCACAACCGACTGCCCGGGTTCGGATTCCGGCTCTGCGGGCCTCTCCCCGACCGGCGTACCGGGTTCGACAGCGGGTTCCGGAGTCTTCTCCGGCCGGTAGTCCGGAACTTCGCTTCCGGACAACGAATCGGCCGGCACGACGCAACGATCCGACCGTCCATCGGAATGCGCGATTGCCTCCGTGTTGTGGAACAGATAAGCCACGGCTATCACATCCGTCATCCCGCGCCACCGGCGCGTGGAGTTGGTCGTCCGGAAATGGTCCTCCCTCAACCCTTCGTGGACGATGAAATAGGATTTGACCTGGTTGCTCCGATCCTTCGCAATCGCAAGGTTCTCCTTGTAAGAGCCGCCGGAGGAGCAGAAACCCAGTACGCGCACCGTCACGTCACCGGACTCTATCGCAGGTTGTAATGCCGGACAGATCGGGCGAGCGAATCGATAGCGGCCGTATTTCCCTTGTAATCCGCCCAGAACATACGGCACTTGGGAGCGAAATGAAAAACCGCCGTATCTCCCCGGACGAGTGGTTCCGAGGAGACGCAGGCGCCCTTGCCCCCGGCCATTTCGCAAGTGAGCAGCAAGAAGAGCAGCAAAGACAATTTATATTTCAGCCCCACTTGTGTGTTCAACCCGGGATTGCTCGCGGATCGCACCCCTGAAATACAATAGCTCCCTGACTCCCCCTCCTTTTTGATGGCATGTTGCTGTTCGCGTGTTTTTGCAGTATCCCCATTTTGACGAATAAATATCTCCTTTTTTAATGCACTTCCGAAAGAGGCTTTCTTATCTTGTGCAATATCATCCGGTGAATGCCTCTCCCGCTTCCCCGTAAACTCCGGGAATCTCAAATGGGAAACATTGCCCTTATTATTTCCAAAGGCCTTCATCTCGGTCATAAAATTACTTAACCATCAACATTGAGGATTGACAAAATTAAAAAAAATTGATATTCTTACCCGGCTGACGGCGACGAGGGCGGGGACGAGGCTACGTAAACCTGCCATGCGAAGCGGATACGGAGCGAGGGAACCGAGCCGCGACCTCGCCTGCGGGCCCCGCTACCGGACACTCCGGAAGCGGGCCATCACGTCGATACCGGTGATCTCCTTCGAGACCATCTGGATCGTATCGTCGGGGACCTTCTTGAGGTCGAGCAGCATCAGTGCGTCGAGCGCGTCGCAGAACTCATGGTCGACGTTGAAAGCCAGCACGTGGCTGTTGAGCTGCAGGTACTTCTTGATCAGGATCGGGACCCCCAGGCGGCCGCGCTCGATGTCGCCGACCAGCTTGCCGATCAGCTCTATGTCGTCGACGCCGTCGATCAGGCGCAGGTCGATCCGGCTGCGGATGCCCGCCAGCCCGGTCAGGGGACGGATATGGCGCGCCAGCCCCGCGTTGTAGTGATAGCGCCTGATGTAACGCACCAGCACGCGCTTCGAGGCCGGGCGGAACTCGCCCGAGATGGTCACCGGCCCCAGCAGGTTGCGGAACTGCCCGTGCTTGAGCAGCACGTAGAGGATACCGCGCCAGAGCAGCAGCAGCGTGGCCGGCTTGCGCTGGTAGTCCTGCACGATGAACGAGCGCCCGAGCTCGATGGTCTGCTCCATGACCGGGGCCATGCCCGGCGACATGCGGAACAGCGAGTTGGTGTAGAACCCCGCAAGTCCGTACTCGCGCATGATCGCATCGCCCAGTCCCACGCGGTAGGCCCCGACCAGGCGCGAAGCCTCGCGATCCCAGATAAAGAGCTGGTTATAGTAGGTGTCGTATTTGTCAAGATCTATCCTGCGCATCGTGCCCTCGCCGATGGCGCGGAACGTGATCTCGCGCTGGCGGCCGATCTCGGTCATCATCTGCGGGATGCGCTGGGGCGGGGTGAAGAACACCTCGAAGGCACCGTAATCGAACAGCTTATGGTCGGCACGGATCGCGTCGATCTCGGCCTGCAGCAGGGCGGTGTCGACCGGGCCGATCACCTCCTCGGCCAACACCTCGCGGATACGGCGCTTCAGCAGTTTACGCCGTTTGGGACGCTTCTCGTCCTGCATATATTCAACGTTGGCACGCAGAAAATCGCCATAGGTCTTCAGGTCGCCCAACTCCTCGGCCTTGCGCACCGTGAGCGGCGATCCGACCGTCACGGCGATCCGTCGCCCCCGCTTGTTGAACAGCTCGTGCGGCAACAGCGCCGTGCGGAGCATGGGGTGGATCTTACCCGCCAGATGAAACAGCGCGCTGTTGCGCGCGTTAATGTACAGGGGGACCACCGGGACGCCCGCGCGGCGGATCGTCCGCACGACCGACGGGCTCCAGCGCTTGTCGCCGACACGGCCGAACCCCCGGCGCCAGGTCGCCACCTCGCCGGCCGGGAAGATCACGAGCAGGCCCCCGGCAGCCACATGGGCCAGCGACTCGCGGATGCCGTGCACGTTCCGGCGCATATCGGCCCCGTCGAACGGGTCGACCGCGATGAAGTATTGTTTCATCGACTCGATCTTATCGAGCAGGAAGTTGCCCATGAACTTCACGTCGGGACGCACCTGCGTCAGCACGTCGATCAGCAGGATGCCGTCGAGCGCGCCGGTCGGGTGGTTGGCCACGACGATGGCGCCCCCCGTGGCAGGGATATTGTCGTTACCGGCCACATCGGCCGTGATCTGAAGGTCCGAGAGGATGGTCCGCGCGGCAGGCTCGCCGCTACTGAGCGTCCGGGCGTAAAGGCGGTTGACCTTGCCGATCCCCAGCAGGCCCATCAGCAGCCCGGACACGGCGCGCGCCGCAACACCCTTCCGGCCGAACCGGAGGTCTTCACGCTCGATCAGGTTCATTTGGCAGTAGGTGAGGTTATACGATTCTCCGGTCACAAAAATAGCATTTTTTTTGATACTTTTGCCGTTACGATACGCGATTTCACGCCCCTAACAAAACCGTGCCATGGCTGACGACACACGCGACAAACTCAAGGCCAAAGCGGCCCTGCTGCCCACCACGCCCGGCGTCTACCGATTCATCGGGCGCGGCGGCGAGGTGATCTACGTCGGCAAGGCCAAGAACCTGCGCCGCCGCGTGGCCTCGTACTTCATCGACCGGGCCGACCTGCACCCCAAGGTGCGCGTGATGGTCGGCCGGGCGGTCGATCTCGAGCACATCGTCGTGGCCACCGAGGCCGACGCGCTGCTGCTCGAGAACAACATGATCAAGAGCCTCAGGCCGCGCTACAACATCCTGCTCAAGGACGACAAGACATACCCGTGGATCGCCGTGCGCAACGAGCCTTTCCCGCGCGTGGTCTCGACGCGGCGCATGGAGCGCGACGGGTCGCAGTACTTCGGGCCCTACGCGTCGGTCCACATGCAGAAGACGGTGCTCGAGCTGATCCGCAGCGTCTACCAGCTGCGTACCTGCTCGCTCTGCCTCTCGCCCGAGGCGATCGCCAAAGGCAGGTACTCGGTCTGCCTCGAATACCACATAGGCAACTGCAAAGGCCCCTGCGTCGGGTTGCAGAGCCCCGGGGACTATGCCGAGCAGATCGACCAGGTCAAGGCCGTGCTGCGGGGCGATCTGCGCGCCACGCGCGCCGACCTCACGCGCCGGATGCAGGAGGCCGCCTCGCAGATGAAGTTCGAGCTGGCCCAGAGCTTCAAGCACAAGCTCGACGTGCTGGAGGACTACCACAGCAAGTCGGTGATCGTCAGCAGCACGCTCTCGGACCTCGACGTGTTCGGCCTCGTCGTGGACGACGACGCGGCCTACTGCAACTTCACGCGCATCGTCTCGGGCGCCGTGGTCAACTCGTTCACCGTCGAGCTCAAGCTCGGCATGGAGCAGACCGAGGCCGACATCCTCACCTACGCCGTCGGCCGGATCGCCGAGCGGGTCGAGGGCGGCCTCTCGCGCGAAGCGATCGTCCCCGCCCTCCCCGCCCGGGAGCTCTATCCCGATATCCGTTTCTCGGTACCCCAACGCGGCGAGAAGCTCAAGCTGCTCGAGTTCGCCATCAAGAGCGCCCGCATCTACCGGCTCGAGAAGCTCAGGAACATGGAGATCAAGGACCCGGCACGCCACAGCGAGCGGATCGTCGCGCGCCTTCAGAAAGACCTGCGCCTGCCCGCCCCGCCCCGTCATATCGAGTGCTTCGACAACTCGAACCTTCAGGGGACCCATCCCGTCGCCTCGTGCGTGGTGTTCCGCGACGGCAAGCCCTCGCGCAAGGAGTACCGCCACTTCAACATCAAGACCGTGGTCGGCCCCGACGACTTCGCCTCGATGCGCGAGATCATCGGGCGGCGATACTCGCGCCTCGTGGCCGAGGGAGCCGAGCTGCCCGACCTCATCGTCGTCGACGGCGGCAAGGGCCAGCTCAGCTCGGCCTACACCGTGCTCACCGAGCTGGGTCTCGAGCAGCGCATCCCGATCATCGGCCTGGCCAAGCGGATCGAGGAGGTCTTCTACCCGCACGACCCCGAGCCCTACTACCTCGACCGCAACTCCGAGTCGCTCCGGGTGATCATGCACCTGCGCGACGAGGCCCACCGTTTCGGCATCACGTTCCACCGCAAGAAACGCTCGCTGGCCTTTATCAGGAGCGAGCTGGAGGCCATTCCGGGCCTCGGCCCGGTCTCGGTCGCGAAACTGCTTCGCCGCTTCAGGACCGTATCGGGCATCAAAAAGGCCTCGGCCGACGAGCTCGCCGCCGTGATCGGGGCGCACCGCGCCGCCGAAGTCCTGAAATTCTACGCGGAAGAGCGCCCCGACAGCGAAAAAGCGTGAAATTGTTAATAAAAAGAAGATAACTTCCCGTGACAGCGTGCCGGACAAGCACCGTTATCCGCTACCTTTGGCGCTATCAACCTTCACACACGAGGCATGATCCAAGAGGAAGCACCGAAAGAAATCGATATCGAGCTGGACGACAGCGTCGCTGCCGGGAAATACGCCAATCTGGTCATCATTTCCCATTCGAGCTCGGAGTTCGTGCTGGACTTCGCCAGCATCATGCCCGGCGTCCAGAAAGCCCGGGTCCAGGACCGCATCGTCATGGCTCCCGAACACGCCAAGCGGCTGCTGCTCTCGCTGCAGGAGAACATCACACGCTACGAGACCACCGTCGGGCCGATCACGCTGCACAAGACCCCGGCCGAGGAGGCGAGCGAGAAGCACATGGCCATGTCGTTCACGGTGGGCGAGGCGTAAGGGCCGGGCAGGAGCCGGGCCCGTCCCGGAGCATCAGGCCACAGGCATGCCCCGCAAAGCGGCGGCATGATTCCGGTCCGGCAACACGCGAAAAGAGAGCCTTTTCATAACAATTTCATAGCAACCGGTTCCCGGCGACGTCGCAAGATGCCGCCGGGAACTTTTTCACAGCCACCGGCCACCGCGTTGCCCCGGACACCCTGTATCCACGGGCAAGAGCCCCCGCAGCAAAAGAACCCATGAACAAAAGACCGGTTTATCCGTTGCCCTTCGGGCTGATCCTTTTGCCGTTGCCGCAAATCCACCCTTCTTCTTTGGTCTTGCCCCAAAAGAAGGTCGCCACGACAACTCCGAACGATGGGGCGCGTTGTGGCGTGCGCACCGCATTGCCATTCGGCCGCACGAGCCGGACAACTCGCGGCTCCGGCCGGGGCGAGCTGTCCGGGCGGCGCCCTTCGCCGGGCGGGTACCTCACGCCGGCCCTGCGGGCCGACGGCCTGCCGGAAGAGCGTATCTGTCGCTGTATTTCACACACGTTGCAACCCGCCCCCGCATCCGGCGGGCCGCACGGCTTCGTCGGAAGCCGAAACACAGAAGATCCCGGCAAAGGCAACCCGCCACGTCCGGGAACCGGGGCGGACGGACGGCGAAAGCGACGGCCGGTGTCCGGCGAACGTTAAGCCAGGAGATGCGTGAGCGGCCGAGGCCTGCAAGGAGCAGGCTGCCGTCGTCCGGACAGTCGACGCCGATTGCAGCCGGGTTTTATGAGCGGCAGACCCTGGGACTGCCTGAATGGCAATGACTGCGACATAGCTACCCGGCAGGACAACAACAAAACGATCATCCTGATCTCAATCGCCCCGGCGATCCCTCCCGGACCAAGGCAAACGAGAGAACCGGACCTACCTGCCTCCCCGTTTCACATAACCGGCCGCCAGAGTGGCCGCCAGCTCGCCGTCGAGCGCAGCGGAGACGATCCCCCCGGCATAGCCCGCCCCCTCGCCCGCAGGAAACAGCCCCTGAACCTCGGGATGCATACCCGTAGCGGGGTCGCGCGGGATACGCACGGCCGACGAGGTGCGCGACTCGACGCCCACGATCAGCGCGTCGCCGGTCAGGAAGCCCCGCATCGTGCGGCCGAAGTCGCGGAATCCGCCGCGCAGCGCGTCGGTGACAAAACGCGGCATCCACGCCCCGAAATCGGACGAGGCGACACCGGGCACATAAGAGGTGCGCGGCAGTGAGGCCGACGTGCGGCCGTCGACGAAATCGGTGAGCCGCTGGGCCGGGGCGATCTGGTGCGCCCCGCCGTTGAGGCGCGCATCGCGCTCGAACTGCTGCTGGAAGCGCATGCCGGCCAGTACGCCGTGCTCCGGTACCAGGTGGGCAAAATCGGCCTCGCGCACCTCGGTGACGATGCCCGAGTTGGCCCAGACCGAGTTGCGCCCCGAGGGAGACATGCCGTTCACGACCGACTCGGCCTGCACGGTCATCGCCGGGACGATAAAGCCGCCCGGGCACATACAGAACGAGTAGACGCCCCGGCCGCCGACCTGCCGGACAAGCGAGTAGCTGGCCGCGGGCAGGTAGGGACCCCGCTCGGGGGTGTGGTACTGGATCGAATCGATCAGCGCCTGCGGGTGTTCGACCCGGACGCCCATGGCGAACGCCTTGGCCTCGAGGCGCACGCCGCCCGCATGGAGCGTCTCGTAGATGTCGCGGGCCGAGTGTCCCGTGGCGAGCACCACGGCCGCCCCCTCGACCAGCGTGTCGCCGCAGCGCACGCCGCCGATGCGGCCGTTCCTGAGCGCGAAGCCGGTCACGCGGCTGCCGAACGCCACGCTGCCCCCGCACGCCTCGATCGTGGAGCGCATCGCCGCGATGATGCGCGGCAGGCGGTCGGTCCCCACGTGCGGATGCGCGTCGTAGAGGATCTCCTCGCCCGCGCCGTGGAACCGCAGCACCTCAAGCACCTTGCGATAATCGCCCCGCTTCTTCGAGCGGGTATAGAGCTTGCCGTCGGAGTAGGTCCCCGCCCCGCCCTCGCCGAAAGCGTAGTTCGAGTCGGGATCGACCGGGCCGTTGCGGTTGATCTGCGCGATGTCGCGTTTGCGGGCCGAGACATCCTTGCCCCGCTCGAGCACGACGGGCCGCAGCCCCAGCTCAATCAGCCGCAGCGCGGCGAAAAGCCCGGCCGGTCCCGCACCGACCACCACCACAGGGGTCGCGGCACTGACGTCGGGATAGTCGAAGCGGACCGGCGCAGGCGCCTGCTCGCCGTCGACATAGAGCTCGAGCCCCAGGTTGACCTTCGGCGACCGGCCGCGCGCATCGACCGAACGGCGCACGACGCGGGCCAGCGCGATGCAGTCCTCGCGCACCCCGGCCATGCGGGCGGCGATCGGCACATAAAGTTTCGGGTCGGATGCCTGGCGCGGCTTCAGGACCAGGTTGAGCGTTCGGGGCATAAATCTCGGGGTTATATGATAAATTCCGGACAAAATTACTATTTTTGTTCCATATATTTCACGCCATCAGACGAACGATCCACCCCGGCCCGGGCAAGCCGCGGCTCGCCGCACCCCGGACCGCCCTGCCCTGCCGCAACGCAAGGACCGGGACAAACCTCAACTGCTATGCGCAAGGTAGTCATCATCCCTACTTACAACGAAAAGGAGAACATCTCGGCCATGATCGACAAGGTGTTCTCGCTGCCCGAAGCGTTCGACCTGCTCGTGATCGACGACGGGTCGCCCGACGGCACGGCCGATATCGTGAAGGCCCGGCAGGCCGAATTCCCCGAGCGGCTGCACCTGCTCCGGCGCCAGGGCAAGCTGGGGCTCGGAACGGCCTATATCGCCGGGTTCCGGTGGGCGCTCGAGCGAAACTACGACTACATCTTCGAGATGGACGCCGACTTCTCGCACAACCCCGACGATCTGGTACGGCTCTACCGGGCAGCCCTCGAGGGTGCCGACGTGGTGATCGGATCGCGCTACATCTCGGGCGTGAACGTCGTCAACTGGCCGATGCACCGGCTGCTGATGTCGTACTACGCCTCATTCTACGTGCGCATGGTCACGCGCATGCCCGTGCGCGACGCGACGGCGGGCTTCGTCTGCTACTCGGCCGAAGTGCTGCGCCGCATCGACCTCGACAACATCCGCATGAAGGGCTACGGCTTCCAGATCGAGATGAAGTACACGGCCTGGAAGCTCGGCTTCAAGATCAGGGAGGTCTCGATCGTCTTCACCGAGCGCGTCGTGGGGCAGTCGAAAATGAGCGGCGGTATCTTCGGCGAGGCGTTCTGGGGCGTGCTCAAGCTGCGCCTGCGCACCATTAAAGGGAGAACGGCATGAGCGGAATGTTGATCGAAGGCGGACGCATCGTCAACGAGGGGCGCTCGTTCACGGGCTGGCTGCTCGTGCGCGACGGCCGGATCGCCGGGATGGGCGAGGGTGCGTACCGGGAGCCGTTCGACGGCCGGCGGATCGACGCGGCGGGACGGATCGTGATGCCGGGCGTGATCGACGACCAGGTCCACTTCCGCGAGCCGGGCATGACCTACAAGGGCGACATCCGCAGCGAGTCGGCCGCCGCCGTGGCCGGGGGTGTCACCTCTTACATGGAGATGCCCAACACGAAGCCCGCCGCCACGACCCTCGACCTGCTCGAGCAGAAATACGAGATCGCCGCGCGGAGCTCGGCGGCCAACTACTCGTTCTACCTCGGCGCGACCAACGACAACCTGCGCGAGATCACGCGCCTCGACTCCCGGGCCGTCTGCGGCGTCAAGCTCTTCATGGGCTCGTCGACCGGCAACATGCTCGTCGACGACGAACGGACCCTCGCGGCCATCTTCGCCGAGTCGCCCACGCTGATCGCCACGCACTGCGAGGACGAGGCGACGATCCGCGCCAACATGGCGCTTTACAAGGAAAAATACGGCGACGCGGTGACGCCCGCCATGCACCCGCTGATCCGCAGCGCCGAGGCCTGCTACCGCTCGTCGGCCAAGGCCGTGGGCCTCGCCGACCGTTACGGCAGCCACCTGCACGTACTGCACCTGAGCACGGCACGCGAGCTCGCGCTGTTCGACAGCAAACCGCTGGCCGACAAGAAGATCACCAACGAGGTCTGCGTCCACCACCTCTGGTTCTCCGACGCCGACTACGCCCGCAAGGGCAACTTCATCAAGTGGAACCCGGCGATCAAGACGGCCGCCGACCGCGACGCGCTGCGCGCGGGCCTCGTGAGCGGCCGCGTGGACGTCGTGGCCACCGACCATGCCCCGCACACACTCGAGGAGAAACGGCAACCCTTCCTGCAAGCCCCCTCGGGCGGCCCGCTCGTCCAGCACTCGCTCGCGGCCATGATGGAGCTGGCCGGACAGGGTGTCCTGACGGTGGAGCAGGTCGTCGGAAAGATGTGCCATGCGCCGGCCGTGCGGTTTGCCGTGCGGGAGCGGGGATTCCTGCGCCAGGGCTACCACGCCGACATCGCGATCGTCGATCCCGCAGCGCCGTGGACCGTCGCGAAAGAGAACATCCGCTACAAGTGCGGCTGGTCGCCCTTCGAGGGCGAGCGCTTCGCCGCACGGGTGACGCACACGATCATCGGCGGCCACGTGGTCTATGAGAACGGGGAGATCGACCCCGATTTCCGCGGCGTGCGGCTCGAGTTCGACCGGTAGGCCGGAGGCCGGGGATATCGGGGCCGGATCGCCTGCCGGGGAAACGGCACCGGATTTCGCGGTGTGAGTTCCGCAGACAACGCGAGGGCCGAAAGTTTGCCCGGAGGACACTTCTCTTTCGATGTCAAACGATCCCTCCGTCTTTGGTCTTGCACAAAAGACAGTCGCAGCGGCGACACCGAATGGCGAGGCCACGCTGTTCCGCGCGCACCGCATCGGCGGCCCGGGCACCTGATCCGCAACACCCGCCTCGCGGCCCGGCCAGTCTGAGGATCCGGGCGGACAACTTCGCGTAACGGGTGCCCCTCGCCGGTCCGCAGGGCCGACCGCCTGCCGGAGCGGACAACCGATGGAATCGCCACTAATAAACGTCATACCTGCCATGAAAATCAACCTGAGCCACCTGATCGCCACAGCGGGCGCCACCCTCAGGCGGTACCCGGTCGAAATGGGGATCGCCGCATACGGCTTCGTCGCCGGGGCGCTCCTCTACGAGGACATCATCACGGACCACGAGGCCAACATCGCGCTCGCGCCGCTCTTCTTCGCGCTGGCCCTGATCCTCAATAACGCGATCCGCTGCCCGCGCGGGCGCTGGGCCTACTACCTCTGCTGGATACCCATCGTGCCGCTCTGGGCGGTCGACCCCGAAGCGTGGGTCATCTCCGCCGCCTATGCCGTCACGTTGGCCAACTGCGTGCTCGGGGTGGCCGCCAGCCGGTGGACGCGCGACAACAAGGCCTT
>JAFQJK010000059.1 GCA_017415005.1 Rikenellaceae bacterium | reverse complement strand
CTTGAGGACAACATGGAGTTGGCCGAGGACTTCCTCAAATACCTGATCCGCTATGCGCTCGACCACTGTATGGAAGACCTCGAGTTCCTGAACAAGATGTTTGACGACGGCCTGATCGAGCGACTGAAATTCGTCGTGGCCAACGACTTCGTGCGGCTCGACTACACCGAGGGGATCGAGATCCTCGAAAAGAGCGGCAAGAAGTTCGAGTTTCCTGTCAGCTGGGGGCTCGACCTGCAGAGCGAGCATGAGCGCTACCTGGTCGAGGAGCATTTTAAGAAGCCGGTGATCCTCATCAATTACCCCAAGGAGATCAAGGCTTTCTATATGAAACAGAACGCCGACGGCCGGACCGTACGGGCCATGGACGTGCTCTTCCCGAAAATTGGCGAGATTATTGGAGGGTCACAGCGAGAAGAGAATTATGACAAGCTCAGACAACGGGTAGAAGAGTTGGGCATTCCGGAGAAGGACGTATGGTGGTACCTCGATACGCGACGGTTCGGGTCGGCTCCGCACAGCGGGTTCGGCCTCGGGTTCGAGCGTCTGCTGCTGTTCGTGACGGGGATGGCCAACATCCGCGACGTCATTCCGTTCCCCCGCACGCCGAAGAATGCCGAGTTTTAGGCCGGGGCGTGCCTGAACGCTGCCCGGGGCAGTCATGTCATGATGTAAGCAATAGCAATTTATTTCCTGAAAAACTATCTAACTTATGGCAAACATGAACCAGCGTCAGGTGCAGAAGATGCTCCAGAAGCTTTCCCCGCAACAGATCCAGATGATCAAGCTGCTTGAGCTGCCGGCCATGCAGCTCGAACAGCGGATCAAGCAGGAGATCGAAGAGAACCCCGTGCTCGAGGAAGATGCTACGGACGAGGCCGCCGAGGAGGAGAAAGAGCCCAAGGAGGTCTCGGTGGAGGAGTATTTTCGTGAGGATGACACGCCGAGCTCTAAGTACAACGCCAATAACTACTCGAAGGATGATCAGCACCGCCCTGTCTATATCTCGGAAGGGCTCTCATTCCAGGAGTACCTGGAGCAGCAGCTGGGTTTCAAGAATCTGAACAGTCATGAGATGGTCGTGGCCAAGTACCTGATCGGGAGCCTCGACGACGACGGCTACCTGCGGCGCGATATGGAGGCCGTCATCGACGATATCGCTTTCAGCCTCGGTGTCGAGACCGACCGGAAGGAGCTCGAGTACATTCTGGGCGTGGTCCAGCAGCTGGAGCCGGCCGGGATCGGCGCGCGCAGCCTGCAGGAGTGTCTGCTGTTGCAGCTCGAGTCGCGTCCCAATACGGGCCGTATCTACAATCTGGCGCATAAGATACTGACCAGCTATTTCGATGAGTTCATCCGCAAGCACTACGAGAAGCTGATGGCCCGCCTTGGCGTCGGGGAGGACGATTTCCGCGCGGCGATCGAGGAGATCCTGCGGCTGTCGCCCAAGCCGGGAAGCCTGTACAGCGACGGCCGCAGCGATATGCAGCCCTATATCATCCCGGACTTTATCCTCGACTACCATAACGGTAATTTCGAGCTGAGCCTCAATTCATACAATGTGCCCGAGGTCAAGGTCAACCGCCGTTACCTGGAGATGATCCGCGAGATGGCGGCCAAGAACGGCCAGGCGACCAACAAGGAGGCGATCCAGTTCGTCAAGAACAAGATCGACTCGGCCAAGTGGTTCATCTCGGCGATCAAGCAGCGGCACGACACGCTGATGCACACGATGACCGAGATACTCGACTACCAGCGCGACTATTTCGTTGACGGCGACCAGAGCAAGCTGCGTCCGATGATCCTCAAGGACATCGCCGACCGCACGTCGCTCGACGTGTCGACCATCTCGCGTGTGGTCAACAGTAAATACATTCAGACCCACTTCGGGATCATTCCGCTCAAGCAACTCTTCTCGGAGGCGATGCAGACCGACAGCGGCGAAGAGGTTTCGTCGTATGAGATCAAGAACATCCTTACGGAGTGCATCGAGCAGGAGGATAAGCGTAAGCCGCTCACCGACGAGGTGCTGATGGATATTCTCAATAACAAGGGATACCACATTGCCCGCCGCACGGTGGCCAAGTACCGCGAGATGCTGGGTATTCCGGTGGCGCGCCTGCGCAGACAGTTGTAGCGCGAGCGGCTAAAGTATGGACGGGAACAGGACGGCAATGCGGTTCTGTTCCCGTTTTTTTGTGGGCGGATCTCCCCGTATCGGGATTGACGGGGCGCAAAGAGCGGCACGGTCCGGTGCCTTCCGGCGCCATAGTGCCGGATTGCCGGGCAGCAAAGAAGCCTCCCTGCCGATCTGGCAAATGCCCGGAGGAATACTTTCCCTTTTGATGTGCGAAGGCTCTTCCGCTTTCTCTTGGCAAGAGATCAGATCGTTACGACGGCTTTCGTGGCGAATCACATGTGGACGTTGATGACCGTGCGGGGGACTGCCGCGTGCCGCGGAGCGTTTACAGCGTGCCGGGCGACAGGTCAGGCATTCGCATACTCTGCCCCGCCCGGGTGGCGTTCCCTGCGGACTGACGGGACATAGCCGGCCGTCGCGTGTCGTATGGTCCGTCCGGTTTGGCCGATCAGTGCGAAGGTTCGCGCGCTTTGTCGCTCTCCATCGTCAGATGATCCGATGCCATAGCCATTCCTGGCGAGGCCGATCGTTTTAATCCGCGGGGACGGTATCGTTTTTTACCATGTTTTTAGCCCGGAAATAACTGCGGTAGTTACTGAATCCGGCATGGATAACGATCTCCAGCGAGGAGATCTTTTGTTTTCTGTGTACAGCTTCCGACTGTAACCGCTCCACTTCCCTCAGTCGGTAGTTATTGATGAAACGGTTGAAATTCATACCGTATTCCCGGTTGATGAAAGCCGATATGTAAGTTCTGTTGGACAGGAGGTCCCTGGCCATGTCGGTGATTTTGAATTCCGGATTCAGATACGGCTTCTTACTCTCCAAATACTTTTCGACCCGCTGCCGTCCCAGCTGCGCATAGTTGCCCGACGCGGTCATTTCCTTTTCCTTTGCGGCAACAGGTTCGATAATCACGTAATTCTCCGAAAGGATGTTCAGGCATAGCACGATATGGGTAAAGACCGCCGGCAATGTTGTGAATCCCCAGATGAACCCCAGCGTGCCGAACTGTCCGATGCCCAATATCAGTCCGGCTATCGGTAAGGTTTGCAGCACGACCCTGAACAGGATGATAAAGGAGAGCCAATCCAGCGACATCCGGTAAATATCGGCGGAGTAATCGATGATCCGGCGTTTGTACGCCCGGATACGGAGCAGGCTGAGTCCCGAGTATAGGATGCTCAGAAGCAGACAGACGACGAACATGGCGTCGATCGTCGTGCTCGTCAGGTTCACTCCGTCGTCGTAAATGGCGTTCCACCGCTGTTCGAACGGCATGGTCAGGGCGATCACGAAGATCGCCACGGTCAGGCATGACGGTACGATAAAGTGGCGGACCGGGAACCGTTGCCGCTCGCCGATGTCCGTCAGGATGTAGGTGATCAGGTACAGGAATACGGGGATGAAGCTGAACGAGGAGAAGAAAACGGGCAGGTAGGCAATGAAAGCCTCGGGGGCGGCCGAATGCATGACCAGTCCGCTCCAGTACAGGACCATGAGGCTGTATACGGCGATCATACAGCGATGTATCTTGCGGTTGACCGCGTTGGAAGAGCGCGCCGAGTCGAGCAGGACCATGGTGAGGCTGATCGCGGCACTGACCACGGGTACCGAGAAAACGATGGCGCGTCCGAGCTCCTGGGTCATGGCTTACGGTCGGTTTGCGTCCCTTTGCGGGACCGGTTCCTGTATGCGTGCTCCAGTCCGGTCGCGCGCCGGAAGTGCCTGGAGTCTTTGAATCCGGTCATGGACATCACCTTGCGCGGGTCTTTACGTTCTTTCGAGGGGTGCGCCATCAGGATGTGGTACTCCTCGATCCGCCACAGGTTCAGGTAACGTCTGAAGTTCATGCCGTATGTCCGGTTGATGAAGCTGGACATGACCGTTCGGTTCACACCCATTGCCTCGGCCATGTCGGTCAGTTTGAAGTCCGGATTCAGGTAGGGTTTTCGTTGGGCGATGTAGGCCTCGAACTTTTTCCGGTTGAGCGGTGCGTATTGCTCCTCCGGCGCATGGTGCTGGCGGCCGGCCGGGGCGCCGCTCCCGGCTTTCTTCCCGGTGACCGGGAACGAGTCGGCGGTTTTGTACGAGAGGTATTGCCGGCGTACCACATGGTACGTCAGCAGGATCACCTGCGCCATGATGCACGCAGCGTTCAGCCGGACCAGCCATCGGCTGGTGCCGACCGCCACAGGCAGGAAGGCGATCAGCAGGATCGCGACGGAAAGCACGAAAAGCACGATCAGCCAGCGCGAGGATTGCAGGCTGAGTGATCTCCGATCCGCTTCGACGTGTTGCCGGACCGTCTGCCTGTAATACCGGGACAGCAGCAGGACGGTCGGGACGATATAGGCCGCCGCCGTGGCAAACCGCAAAAAAGGACCGGTTATGAACAACAGCGTGTATCGCTCCGCCGGCGATAAACCGGCGATATTTCCCTCCGGACGCGGAAATATCGCGGCCAATGCCATGAGCAGGAGTGCCAGGACGGGGACCGGCAGCAGGTAGTTCAGGGCGGAGAAGTTTCTTTTGTTGCCCAGGTAGGTGAGGTAATAGACCGCATTGAAGAACAGGATGGGAATATAGACGAACGAGAGGGCGAAGGGAATGTCAACGGGAAGGAACACTTTGTCGCCGGTATAGGCGTGCCACAGGGTGGCCGCCCACCAGACGGCTGTAAGGAGGCAATAGAGGCTCACGACCCTTCTGAGTTTCCTTTCGGCCAGGTTCCGGTAGTTCCAGATCAGCAGCAGGGCGAATACCGAGCATATGACCGAGCAACATATCGGTAAGATGTAAACCATCAGGCTGCCGTATGTAGCGTATGCACCCATATCTATGGCGTTCGTGTCATTCTTTCGGGGTTGGGGGGACGTGCCGGAGGCTTCCGGCACCGTAAAATCGTATTCGGGGTACGGTTCCCGTCCGCACGGCCGGGTATAATGCCGTACAAGATAGTCTGATTTGCTGAAAAAATTGACGTTGCGATCCTTATGTACCTTCATGCGGGCTATGTTTTGACGATTTGACATACCCGGTACGAAATTGCCGGCCGCATACGATGTGCGATGATGATTTTGACCGTACGATTTATACGTTTTGACACCAAGGGCTCGGCAATACGCCGTTCTTTTGTACGAGAGCAAAAAATGTACCTGCCTTTCCGCAGGGACCAACACCTGCTCCTATTATTTGATAATCTGACGGCATGACATCCTTATGAAAAAAATAGTACTATATATCTGCTGTATGGCTGCCACCACGCTCTGGGGCCGGTCGTTTGCCGCGGAACCCGTCGCAGCGGATACCGCAGCGACCTACCGCATACTGTTCCGGTTCGACCGGGCGGAGGTTGACAGCGGCTTTATGGATAACGGGCGGGTGTTGAGGACGCTGCACGGGGTGCTGGCCGACCGGGCGTTCATATCCCGGCTCGACTCCATTGTCGTTACGGCCGCGGCCTCGCCCGAAGGCGCGCCTTGGTACAACAGGCGGCTTGCGCGGCGGAGGGCCGAGGCCCTGAAAGGCTATATCGCAGGGCGCTATCCCTACGTCGATTCTTCCCTGATCGGCGCCCGCCCCGCCCGGGGATACTGGGAGGGTTTGATCGGGCTGGTCGGGGATGACCCGGAGGTTCCGTCGCGTGACGAGCTGCTGGAGATGCTCGGCGATCCCCGTCTTTCCGACGAACAGAAGAGTCGCCGGCTGGCAGCCATGCAGGGCGGCGCGGTGTTCGGTTATCTGCGTGACCGCCATATCCTGCGCCGGCTGCGTTACGGCTCGGCGGGGATCGTCCTGTATGCCCCGGCCGTAGAGCCGGGGCCCGCTCCGGAGTCCGTCCCCGAGCCAGCCCCGGCCATCGCGGCAGAGCCCGTGCCCGCTCCTGTTCCTGTTCCTGTTGCGGAGGTGCCGGTACGGCCGGCCGCGCCGCGCTACAAAACGGTTGTCGCCCTGCGTACGAACCTGTTGCTCGACGCGGTCGGCGGTCCGAACCTCGGCGTCGAGGTGCCGCTGGGCCAACGTTTTTCCGTGGCGGCCGATTTCGCCTATGCCTACACCCGTGTGAACAACCTCTATGCGCTGCAGACCATCCGTTACACGTTGGAAGGCCGCTATTGGTTCAAGCCGCGCGGGAACGCGCTGACGGGCTGGAACGTCGGCGTATACGGCACGTATTGTAGCCGTTTCGACCTGCAGTGGGGGCGGGGCTGGCAGGGAGACGGCTACCGCTCGGCGGGGCTGAGCGCCGGCTACTCGGCGCGTCTCTCCCGGAGCTTTAACCTCGACCTGTCGGTATTGGCCGGCTACGTCTACTGCCCCGAGGTCAGGCATTACAGCCGGCCGCAGGACGGCCGCCTCATGTGGGACAAGACGGTGTATCATGCGCAAGGGTTCTTCCCCACGCAGGTACGTGTCAACCTCGTATGGCTGATCCGCAAACAAGAGAGATAATTCGGCGAATACCGAAAATTTATGACTTCGGGCGCAATCCACTCATTCCTTATAACCGATAGACACTATGATACTTCCGACAATATCCGGCAAGCTCCTCCCGGCGGTTTCGAGCACGATCGCCCGCACACTTTCCTGCATGGCCGTCGCGGCGGCGCTTGCCGTTTCCGGATGCGACGATCATCGCGACCTCCATGTCAGGGCCGATCCGATGCTGGCGGTCACGGGCGACTGGCAACCGTCGCTCGGCGACGGCCGGAGCGACATGAGCAACCAGGCGACGGCGCTGGCCTGGAGCGCCGGCGGTGAAAGCCTCCGGGAGTTCTTCCTCACGCCCGGCAACCGGGTCGGTTTCCGGGTCGGGGCGGGCATGTACGATGTCATGATATTCAACGGGCTGATGTACGCCGCCGACCAGACGCACCTCGACGGCGTGATGTTCGCCGGGACGGAGGCGCAGGCCACGTTCGCGGCCGTGGCCGGGCCGGGCATTCTCAACCAGCGGCTGACGCGTTCCGACGGCGAGTATATCGCCACGAACGATATGGAGGTCGTGGCGTCGATGACCGCGCGGCAGGAGATCAGCGACGACGGTGCTTACCACATCAAGTATCAGAACGGTGAGAACGGCTTCGATACCCCGGGCGACTATATCGAGGCGGAGCTCGCGATGGTCCCGCACGCACTTTCGTTCCCGTGCCGCGTGGAGGTCGAGGTACACGGCAACTCGAGCATGATCGGGGCCGCGGCCGCGCTGCGGGGTTTCGCGGGTTCGGCGCTCATGGCTTCGCGCCGGCCTTCCGCCGACTTCACCGTCACGCACCAGCTTACCCTCAATAACAAGCGGCAACTGGGCGCGGCGGATGAGGACCGGGTGAGCATCTACTCGCCGGAGTTCGTCACCTTCGGGCCGCCGCTCGACGGGGCCCGCGTCGAACTCGACTTGCGGTTCGGACTGGTGAACGGCGAGTATTACGATCCCGGGACGATCGACGTGACCGGCCAGCTCGCGCAGTTCATCGCCGATGTCAAAGCCAACCTTGCGGGCGTGCAGCCGGTCAAACACGGGCTTACGATCCCCATCAAGGTCACGGTCGAGCTGCCCGCGGTTGATCCGGTGGAAGGGGCGATCGAGCTGGGCCGCTGGAGCGACGACGAGATCATCAACTTCCCGGTAAGAACACAAAAACCGACATCCGAAGCATCGAAACAGGCATACTAACGCAGGAACTTCCCTTCGGACAGGAACCGGGTGCGTATCCCCGCGACGGGGCGCTCCGGACTGCCCGGGCGTAAGATACATGAGAACAGCCATGCCGATCAAAACAAGCATAACGAATTAAACCATTACCGATCATGAAAAAAATGTATTATGGATTAGCAACTTTCATGTTGCTGTTCGCAGCCACGGGCTGCAGCGATGAGGAGACGGTCGAGAAAGCCACCGATCATAAGAACGCGCTTTCGTTCTCGGCGGCCCTGGGCAAGCACACCGTCAGTACCCGGGCCGCGGAGTTCACCGCTTTCCCCGAGGGCGACAGGCTGACCGTCATGTCGTATTATATGGGGGGAGCCCCGTACCGGACGTTCGAGCTCACCAATCGCGGCGGGATATGGAGCTATGCCGGGGAGACCGTTTCGCAGCCCGGCCCCGCCCTCCGCTACTATGCCGTCCGCCCGGTATCGGCGCTGACGGACACCACGGCCGCCAACGGTTTCGGGGCGCATGCCGACGGTTATTCCTTCGGCTATACCGTGGGAGCCGAGGAGGGGCAGGAGGACCTTCTCGGGGCGAAAGTGATCACCGACGGGAACGAGGTGACGCTGCCGTTCAACCATTTGCTCTCGCAGGTCAATTTTGCTCTGGTCAAGACCCTCGGGATCGCGATCAGCGTGACCGACATCAAGATCGAAGGCGTGCAGAGCCGGGGCGTCTATACGCTCGGGAATACTGCGGCCACGACCGGCTGGAGCTATCCGGCGACGCCGCTGCCGGCGACCTACGCGTACCGGTATAACGACGGTACCAACGTGACCGATGGCCTGAGCACGGGTATCAGCTATATGGGCAATACCGGGAGCAATCCCCAGGAGGGCACGGCCCGCAACGACTACGACAACGCGCTGTTGCTGTTGCCGCAGACTTTTGTGGCGGGAGCGGACGACGGTAAGATCAGCTTCGACTTCCGGCTGACCGTCGAGAAAGCCACGGGGCCGGTCGCCATTCCCGAGACCGGGACCGAGCATATCGAGGCCGATCTCGACCTGTTCAACACCAGTACATGGCTTCCCGGCAAGCGGTACCTCTACCTGATCGACTTCGAAAGCTACCTGGCCGGCGGTCCGATCGTCTTCAGGGTCGAGCTCGACGAGTGGGAGGACGACGCGGATAACACGGTTGCCGAGACCCTCCAGGTTCCGATGGCCAGCGCGGCCCAGATCGAGCTGGCCATAAGCAAGCACCGCGCTGCCGATGCCGTAGCGCCCGGTCTGGCCGTCTTTCCCATTGCCGTGGCCGGAACGGTTCCGGCCGAAGGTATAACGCTTACGGACGTGACCGGTTTCGATGCCGGCGACAAGATCAACATCGGGTTCCCGAGCGAAGCCGACCGGGCCTTGTTCGCCGTGGACGTGCCGGGTTGGACGATGACGGTGTCGGGCCGTGTGGCGACCCTTGTCTGTGTGACTCCCGTGGCGCCGACTCCGGACGTGAATGCCAATCTGGGGGGCAGCGATGACGAGACGACCGCCCGGACGAAACTCGAAACGGCTATCCGGGCGCAGGCCGGCGCAAACGGCGCGACCCCGGCCAACGTGCTCTACACGGTCAATGTTCACACGGCCGCCATCGGCCGGCCGCTCTCGATAACGGCCATTCCGGACGGGGCTGCTCCGTACGCTGCCGGCGAATATTTCGACCCGGGCGATGTGATCCGGATCGAATGCGCGGATGCCGCGAGCGCCGCGAACCTGTCGCTCGACGCGGGGGTGACGGGCTGGACGCTGGTCCATACGCCGGCCTACGGCAATATCGTACTGCTCAAGAAGGATTAGGCGGGCAACGCGGCATGGCCGCTTCGGAACACAGGCCGGCGGCGGCTGATACCTGCCGCCGGTCACAAGGTAACAACACACACGGGTATTACAAATCAGAGATATGAAGAACAGGCCTTTAATAATAAATAGGATCTGCATGACGGCCGGAGTCCTGGCTTTGGCTGCAGCGATATGCTCCTGCAACAAGGAGATGACGGAGACGGACGCACAGGCGACGGACCGGAACCGGCAGATCCGCTTTTCAGCTGCCGACGACGCCTGGGATCTGCCGGCGACCGGCACGCCATCGGCCAAAGGAGTCGCGATAGAGGACCCGGGGGGTGCCTCGAAACTCTCCCGGGCCGGCGGGTTCCGCGTGTGGGCCGTGAGCCATGCCGACCGCTGGGTTGCGGCGACGGACCGGACAGTGCTGATCGACGCTGCGGCCGTGACGGGCAATGCGGCCGGCACACAGTGGAGCTATGACGCTGCGGCGGAGTGGCCGTCGAACCGCTACGTATCGTTTTTCGCGTATGCGCCGACCGATGCGGCCTCTGTCACGGGCGATCCCGCCGCCGGGGGGCTGACCCTTGACTTTGCCGTCAGCGCAACGCCCCGCGACCAGACCGACCTGCTGATCGCCGCTCCGCTGTACGACCGGCTCGGGCCCTCCTATTCGTACGGGCAACCGGTCGCCATACGGTTCGGACATGCGCTCTCGCGCATCGTCTTTTCCGGAGTAGTGCTCAACGAGGCGAATCATGTGGACGGCGACGGGCATCCTGTCGCACGGCATATCGAAGTGAAGAGTATCCGTCTCGGCGGCCTCTACTATAAAGGTTCGGCTGCGCTTGACGGGTCGGTGTCCTGGAGGGTCGGCACCGCTGCTGCCGATACCGCCGGTTATACGGTTTCGACGCAGCCGCTCGGAGGATTGCGCGACGACGTGGCATTGTCGGCCGTGCCGCAGCCGCTCACGGCCGACAGCGGCGATCTGTTCCTCATGCCGCAGGCGCTGGTGCGCGTGTCCGCTCCGGAACCGACGATGGCCGTGACGCTCGAGATCGACGGCCGGCCGGTCGCCTATCCGCCGCAGCCGCTCTTCTCGCCGGAGCGATGGCAACCCGGGAAGACGTACCGGTACCACATTATCGTGGACGGCGACGATCTGCGTATCGTGGGGATAGCCACGGGCGACCTGACGCTCGATCCGTGGGAGGTCGAAGTGGCCATACAGCCTGTGCCCATGCAGAACGATTCGGCCAAGAACGCGACAAAGCTGCACATGGCCGTCAAGGCGCTGGAACTATTGAGCCGCACGGGTTTTCAGCAGGCTATCCCGGGCAGTCCCTCCTCGCCGCTTCCGTGCTATCATTATGCCGTCTATCTTGCCAACGAGATCGTCCACGACATGACGGTCGAGCTGTCCGGCTACGGCGATTTCAAGGAAGGGGACATCCTGATGTTCGATGCCAAGAAGCTGGTCACGGGATGGGCCATGTCGCTGCCGGGCCGATCGGACGAGGACAATCATGCTCTCACGGTGCTTTACAACGGCCAGCCGGTCCCGTTCTACGGCGACGAGCAGGCAGCGGCCGCCGCAGGGGCCGTGTGGGTCTTGCAGAATGCCGCGCAGCCGCAGCCGGAGTTATGGTCCGATCCGTCGTATACCGGCCCCGATCCGTCCCATCCGGTCGATGCCGTCTCCGGCGCCACGACCAACACCGCCTACAATAACAGTAACCCCAGCCATTACATCCGGAACAAAGGCTCGGTCATCGTAAAAAAGATCAGCCGGGCACAATAACGAAAAACGCCAAGATGAAAGCAATGAAAACCTATCTGATACCGGTCTGCTGTGCATGGCTTATGCTTGCCGGATGTGCTGGGCGCGATGACGCGGATATGCAGGGACCGGCTCCGGTGCCGGGTGTTGTGCGCTTCGGCGTAGCCTCCCTGCACACGAAAGGCAATATGATAAACAGTGTCGGCGAGATAACCTCGGTAGGCGTATTCGGATACGCTACGGGCGGCGCCGACTACGACCCGGACCCGGCCGCGGGCCATACGCCGAATTTGCTCTGTGATCAGCGTGTCACGCGCAATCCGTCCGCCGAAGAGTGGGCATACGACCCCATTGCATACTGGCCTGTCGATATTTCGTGCAAAAACAGCTTTTTCGCCTATTCGCCGCACACCAGCGATCCCCGGATGCAGGCCGCTCATGCCTATACGTCGCTGCCGACCGAAGCGGGCAACCCCACGCTGACCTACACGTTACCCTCCGACCTCTCGCAACAGGCGGATATTCTCTATGCCGCGCCGGTGCTGAACAAGAACCGGTATTCGGAGACCGGGGTCGAGGACGGCAAGGTCGAATACGATATGCGGCATGCCCTGTCCGCGCTGGCCTTTCTCGTCATGCCCGTGGAACCCGGCCCGCAGGACCCCGCCGACCCGCACGAAGCTCTTTACGACGTCACACGGATGACGCTGAGGTTCGACCGGATTCCCGTGACGGCCACGCTCGACCTGGGCTATACGGCCGATGCCGGGCGGCTGGCCGCCGATCCCACGGCCGACGGGGCCTGGACGGTCGAACAGTATAGCACAGCGCCCGTCGCCTTCGAGTTTCCGGTGGACTACGATCCCGCCGGCATTCCGGCGGGCAGCGCCAACGGGCTGGAGCCCGGCGGGGTGTACGATGTCACCGGCGGCAACAACTCGGCCCTGTTCTTTCCCGTCACGCTGGACCAGAAAACGTCCGGAGGGACCGTAAACGTTGCGTTTACGCATAACGGCGAGGAGTACTACTACTTTTCCTATTTGCCGACGGTATTCATGCCCGCGGGCTACGTGACGGTTTATCTGGTGATGATCGCGGTTGACGGTATCTCGGTCGAGTTCAAGAGCATGAACCGGCTGGAAGAGTGGACGGACGGCAATCCCGTTACGCCCGAAGACCCCGACGGATCGGAAAACATCGATCTGTTCTAAACTTTCCCATTGACATGACAAAAATCAATATGAAAACCACTGTCGTTATTCCGGCGATCCTGTCGTTGGTCGCGCTGTGCGGTTGCGCGCGCGATGACGAGGACGGCGCAGCGCCCGCCCGGGAACAGGGCGCGGAGGTGAGGATAAGCGGAGGGCTGACCGGCCCTGGCGGACGGATCCCGTTGTCGAAGGCGGAAACGGTGCCGGGTCCCATAGATCACGACCCGACCGATCCGGCGGGCGTTTCCCGGTACGGGCTGCCCGACCGCCAGCTCGACGTGGCCATCGTTACCGTGACCCACGATCCGGCCGGCGACCCGGCCCTTCCGCAGTACTGGCCCGGTATCGGGGCGTGGAGCGGCCAGACGGCCGGGCTCATGCGGGGATTTTTCGGCAGCAGGCCCGAGTCCCCGTACAATGACGGCATACTTCCTACGGGTACGCAGCCGACCGACGGCCGGATCGAGTTTGTGAACAGTACCGGGGAGTACATCCAACGCACGTTCTACGACGACGCGGGCGCCTATTACTATGCGCGCGTAGTTTACCCTTACGCGCACGCAAGGTTCGTCAACGAGGGCGGGGAAACCGGGGCCACCGTGGTTTTCTCCGGTCTGGACGGACAGCAGGACATCCTCAGCTCCAATCTGGCCTGGGGCAACAAAGACCGTCCCCTGATGCAGGCGCTCGACTATGTTCCCAATCCGGCCTACGATCCGGGTCTCGGTCCCGGCGATCCGGGGTACGGCGACGAGCCGGAGACCATGGCCGATCCGAACAATCCGGATTCCGTGATTACGCTTTCGCATATGCTCTCGCAGTTCCGCTTCTGGATCGATGTCGAGAACGAGAACGTGCGCCGCGAGATCACCGTCAGTCCGGCTACGGGAGCGGATACGCTCTATTCGATGTACGGTGCTGTTGACCGTATTGTCGTCCGGTTCCAGCCCGAAGCCCTCCGGCTCCGGATGCTCGATAACAGCCTGAGCGTTTACGATCCGGCCCGGCAGGTCGATTACGTTGCGCTTATGCCCGACAGCGACGGCGACGGCCGGCTGAATGACGTGGCCGTCTATATTCCGGATGTGCCGGTCGGCGTGCCGGCTTTTGCCGGCAGCGTGATGGTGCTGCCCGGCACGCGATTCCGTATCGAGGCCCATACCACGGGGCGGATGTGGATCGGTGCCGATTACGAGTTCAGCAAAGATGGCGTTCCGGCGCCTACTCTGCGCGGCAGGGTGTACGACGTCACGCTTCGATTTCGCGAAGCGTACGAGCTGGATGTCAGCGCCTCCGAACCCGATGACTGGTGGATGGATTCCGAGTTCGATTAGAGATACCGTTACGGATGTATACGACCGTAAATGACACGTAAAAATACAGACACACATATGAATCATTGTATTTCAATATCAAGCAGGTTGATAGCGGAAGCCGCCTGCAAGATGCGGCTGCTCGCGGCATCGGCGGTTATGGCCCTGGTGTTCGGCGGCTGCGAAAAAGAGCCGTCTGACCTGGGGGCCGGGCGCAGTGACGTGCCCGAGGGATACGCCGAGCTCCGGCTGACGGTCTCCGGCGCTCAGGCGTTCCAGACCAAGGCCGTCGGACCGGATATCATGGACCGGATCGACAATGTCACCGTCTTCTTTTTCACGGACATGGGGACGGCCGTCCCGGGGGGGATGGCCGGACGGATTGACGATGCCGACCCCGTCCAGTCCAGGAACTATTACGAGTACGGCTCCCGGCAGCGGATATTTCTCAAAAGCGGTGAAACGCACTGGATTTACGCGGTGGCCAACCTCGACGAGAGCAACATTCCGGACGGAGGGTCGGCCGACGCGTTCTTCGACGACGTGGCCACATGGGGCGACCTGAAGGCGAAATACATTCTGCACGCCAACAGAACCCCGCAGGAAGCCGGCAAGATCGTCATGTCCACCGACGGCATCGAGCGCATCGTGCTGCCGGGAGGCGGCGCGGCCGTGCCCGATGTCGAGCTGCACAGGCTCTATTCGCGCTTCAGCGTTGTGATCTACAACCGCACCGACGGGCCGGGCAGCCGGCGGAACGTTTCCGGTGCCATTCCCGTTTCGATCGCCGGCATCGATTTCCCGAAGGGCTCGTTCCTGGTCGAGCGGGCCGCTCCGGCCGGCGACCTGGCCGATGCGCCGCCCAGCGAGACCGGGTACGCGGGAGCCGCTTACTACCAGACACTTTCGCAGTCAGTAGCTCCGGACGGGTCCGAACCGGTGGTCGAATACCCGGCCGGCAGCGGCCGGTGGTACACGCAGCAGCAGTACGAGTTCTATTGCTTCGAGAACCGCCGGGGAAATGCCGACGATATGCCCGTCAACGACCTGAACGACTACGATCCCGACGGTCCCGGCGGGTTGCCGGGGGGTAACCCCAACGTGTATGAGCGCTATGCCAAAGCCCTGGCCGACGCGAGCCATATCCGTATATCTTCGCTGATCTCGAACGATCCGTCCCTGCCGATCCGGGACACCATGCGGGGGAAAGCTCTCTACACCTGGATACATGCGGGCAAGGGGCGTCCCGAGGAGGCCATGCCCGCGCAGGGCGACGTGATCAACAACTTCGACGTCGACCGCGACTGCATTTACCATTTCAACGTGGTCATCAACGGGATCAACGACATCCGTATCGACAGCCGCCGCGAGTATCTCGACCAGATGGTGCTTTTCGAGCTGGCCAACGTGGCCCAGCGGCAATACGCCACGCAGGGCGGAGCGCGGGTGATCGCGCACCGCGGGCGGGTCGATGCGCATTACGTCGATCTGCCGGCCTATCTTTCCGGCACGGCTGAGGGCCTTGTCAGGCTGCAGTCGGGCACGGCCGGTCTCGATACCTACGGCAATGCCCTCGGCGCGACATGGCGGCCGATGCGCGACGACGAGCCCGATGCGGACAAGTGGCTACGCTTTTCGATGCACGAGTCCGAGCCGGGCGGTACGGCCGTCCCGGTGACCTGGTACACTCCGGAGGCTTCGACCACCCTCGATGTGGATATGCCGGGCGACGGCAGCGGGATCAAGCAACGGGTGATTCTGCACTTCAACGAGAACGTGAGCGCGGTCACCGGCACCGGTGCCGTGCCGGCACGGATCGAGGGGACGGGGCGGAGCGTCGATCCCCCGTTCCGCACGGCCGTGATCCGGGTGGGTTTTGCCGACCGGGCGCACACGTCGGCCGAATATGACCGGGCGGAAGCGGACGGCGACGTATCGTACTTTTACGTACCCGTCGAGCAGTACGGGCTCAAGACCATCGGGCAGATGGGCGGGTACGACGGCCGGCAGTACGTTTCGTTGCTCGGCATCGAGAGCGTGGAGGAGATGCGTGCCCCCTATTACGACCAGGACGGACTGGTGCCGCCGCCTTACGACGCGGCCCGCGGATACGTATTCTGGCAGTACAGGAACGGCGGCTCCAACCTTGCGTACAACCACACGTACGACGGTCTGGGGGCTACGGCAGGTCTTTACGGCGACTACACGGGCAACGGGTCGGTCGTTCCGCCCAGGCGGGGCGAGCCCAACCGGGCGCCCGCCGCAGGGTTGTACAATCCTTTCTCGAACACCAACGCGGCAGACTACTGTATGCGCAAGAACCGCGACGAGAACGGCGACGGTCTGATCACGCGCGACGCGCTTATGCCCGACGGCAGCCGGGTCGACGAGGTCAAATGGTACCTGCCGACGCCGGTGCAGATGGCGGCGCTGTCGCTGTGGAGGACCGCTTTCGACTACCCGATGAACCTGGGTGAAACGCCCTTCCCGGTCAACGTAGGGGCCGAGCCTCCGGCCACGTCCCGCTACTGGACCACCACCGAGGTGAATGCGGCCAACGCCTATGCGACCGTGTTCACGGCCGATGCCTTCGAGAATACGGCCACGGCCAAAACGGGCGGCTACATGGCCCGGTGCGTCCGGGACATCGACAGCGGTAGCGATCAGGGGTTGTTCTACTTCTCGCCCGACGGACAGATGGTGGCCCAATTGGACGATGCGGGCTATCCCCATCTGCCCGGGCAGGTGTATGAGAAAGTCGGCGCCAATGCCAACAGCCAGCTGCCGACGATGCCCTACAATACGGTGGCGAACCGGTTCGTCATCTCCCGCTGGTACGTGAGCGGCAACGGAAATGTCCCGTCGCCGACCAACGGCAACGCGGCGGTCAATGCTTGCGAGAACTATGCGGAGCCCGGCTACCCGGGGCATACGTGGTATGTGCCCTCGCAGCAGGAGCTGACATTCATGTTCATGTTCGCCGGGGTGATCGAGGGGGTCCTGGAGGATGCGCTCGGCCCGCAGGCCCGGAACGCCGCCGGCGTGCAGACCGATTGGGACGCGGACCGGAACGGTTTCCACTATTTCGTCAGGGACAATCACTGGGCGGTCACCGACATCGGCTCCCAGAGCACGTATTGGCGTGTGAATTTCGGCAGTGGCGAAGCCAGCACGCTTCCCAAGAACAATCCCCACTACCTGCGGTGTGTGACGTATGTTACCGAGGCGAACCTGCCGTCCCGCCCGTCGGGGAACTAAGAACCGGAGATGCGAAAGCCGGACTGACAGGGCAGGGGCGTCCGGGATTCCCCCGGTTTACGTTCCGTGAAAACGGCTTTCGCTTTTGAGGACCACGGCATCGGCGGCTTCGCTGACCTTGCGGATGCTGCCGGGGTGTATCTGCCGACTGGAGGTTAGATTGTGAAAAAACGCTCCGGGCCTCACGATGCGCTGTGCGGCGAGCTGTCGTGCGCCTGTGCGGTCCGCGACGAACAGGACGGTGTCCGGTTGCTTCCTCCGGGACGGTACGCTTCTGTATGGGGGTTCAAAGACAACGGGCAAGTCGCTCAACAGGCTGTTTATTGCGTAATGTCCATGAGCTGTCGGGCAGCAAACCAGCATCATAGGACGATGGCTGTCCAGTGTCGCTTTCACGTAGATTTCATTGCCTTTGTATCCGTTATCTGAGGCTGTGGCGATGATGTGTTGCGCAGAAGACAGGCCCGTGCCTGATCGTTACCTTGCCTGTCCGGGAGGAGTCTCAATGGTTATGTCGTCAGTCGATTGCACGAGATTGGAGATTCGGGAGGAGTTGGCCGTGGCCGGGACGGCCTGCACGGTTTGAGCCACGTTTTATGAGCGGGCCCTTGGGATTCTTTCTGCGGCAATGGTAAAAATCGCTGCTTGCCCGGGGCATAACGGTTGTTTTGTCTCTGCGCTGCACGGACTTTGCGTAAACTCTATTATCTTTGTTGGACGGCATGGCGGCTGGAACGGCGGATGTGCGGGAGAGCTGTGTGCGAATACAAGAAAACTATGAGCGAGTGCAAGAAATGGGGGGTGCGTGCAGGACAGTCGCTGTCGATGATCCTGCATCCTTTCCTGATCCCGACCTATGCGATGCTTATCCTGCTGTTCGGCGGAACGGTGCTGTCGCATATCCCGTTCTCCCTGAAGGGGTTCTTTATTGCGATCATCGTGACCAATACGGTGTTGCTGCCGGCGGTTGCGGTTTGGATACTGAAGCTGTTCGGGCTGTTGCACAGCCTGTCGCTGCGCGAGCGTAGCGATCGGATCGTGCCGATCGCCATCGTGGCGCTCTGCTATTTCCTGTGTGCGATGATGCTTTCGGGCGTGACGGGAGCTTTTCTGCTCAGGCGTTTCCTGTTTGCTGCGATGGCCTGTGTCCTGTTGGCTTTCGTTGTGAACTTTTACTGGAAGATCAGCCTGCATATGATCGCTATGGGTGGCCTTGTGGCTATGCTTCTTTTGATGAACGTGTCGGGATTCGGCCGGTTGCCGGTGACCACGCTGCTCGTGGTCGTCATGGCCGGTGCGCTCGGGAGCGCGAGGCTCTGCCTGGGGGCGCACAATCTGGCGCAGGTGGCGGCGGGATTCTTCGGCGGATTTATGCTTGCCCTGCTGGCGATTCTGTTCATTCCCTGACCGGGAAAATGATGGATATAAGGAAGCCCGGAAGCGACCAGCGCTTCCGGGCTTCCTGTTTGTACGGTGCGGTCAGGCTCCCTGTCCGAGCTGCGCGAGCGCGCGGTCGATGCGGGCGAGCGTCTCGTCCCGGCCTATGATCTCGCAGATGTCGAAGATCGCCGGTCCTGAGCTTTGTCCGACCATCGTAAGGCGGAACGTGTTCATCACCTGTCCCATAGAGTATCCGTTGGTCACGACCCAGTCGTGGACGGCGGGTTCGAGGGCTGTGGCAGTGAAGTCGTCCAATCCGGCCAGCAGGGAGCGGAGCTCGGTGAGGCGCGCCGGATTGTCGCCTTTCCAGAACTTCTGGACACCCTTGGCGTCATACTCTTCCGGGGCCCGGAAGAAGAACCACGAGAGGTCCCAGAGGTCGCGGACGAATGTGGCGCGCTCTTTAAGCAGGCCGACGATGCGTGCAACCGTCTGCGGGTCGGCCGTGACGCCGTGCCCGGCGAGGATCGGCAGGAACAGGGCCGTCAGTTCGTTATTGTCCTTATGGCGGAGGTACTGGGCGTTGAACCAGCGGGCCTTCTCGGGGTTGAAGCGGGCGCCCGACTTGCCGACACGCTCGAGCGAGAACTGGGCGATCAGCTGGTCCATCGAGAAGATCTCCTGCTCGGTGCCGGGGTTCCAGCCCAGCAGGGCCAGCATATTGACGAACGCCTCGGCGAAATAGCCGTCCTCACGGTAGCCGTGGGCTGTCTCACCCTCGGGCGAGGTCCAGGCCAGCGGGAAGACGGGGAATCCCATCTTGTCGCCGTCGCGCTTGCTCAGCTTACCCTTGCCTGTGGGCTTGAGCAGCAGCGGCAGGTGGGCGAACGCGGGTTGCGTGTCGCTCCACCCGAAGGCGCGGTAAAGCAGGTAGTGGAGCGGGAGCGACGGAAGCCACTCCTCGCCGCGGATCACGTGGGTGATCTCCATCAGGTGGTCGTCGACGATATTGGCCAGATGATAGGTGGGCAGGCTGTCGGCCGACTTGTACAGTACCTTGTCGTCGAGCGTCGCGGTGTTGACCGTCACGTCGCCGCGGATCAGGTCGTGCATGTGTACCTCCTCCCCGGCGGGCATCCGGAAGCGGATCACCCACTGGTCGCCGCGGTCGATACGGGTCTGCACCTCGTCGGGCGTGAGGCGGAGCGAGGTCGCGAGCGTTTCGCGTACGGCATGGTTGTACGAGAAAGTTTCGCCGCGGGCCTCGCATTCGGCACGCAGGGCGTCGAGCTCGGCCGGGGTGTCGAACGCATAGTAGGCCTGGCCGGCAGCCACCAGGTCGAGCGCGTATTTGAGATATATCTCGCGGCGTTCGCTCTGGCGGTAGGGAGCGTGCGGGCCTCCCTCGTTGACACCTTCGTCGATGGTGATGCCGCACCACTTGAGGGATTCCAGGATATAGGCCTCGGCGCCGGGCACGAAGCGCTGCGAGTCGGTGTCCTCGATGCGGAGTATGAAATCGCCGCCGTGCTGGCGGGCGAACAGGTAGTTATACAAAGCCGTACGCACGCCGCCCATATGCAGCGGCCCGGTCGGACTCGGGGCAAAGCGCACCCTCACTCGTCTTTCCATCTGTGATCAGTAGTTTTTGTAAATAGGGCGCCCGACCGGGGTCGGGCGCGGTCTTACTTGACGTTATACTCGAGCCGCATGGTGATGCTGGCTTTCTTGTTCTTTGATGCGGTGTTGTAGACGCCGCCGGCCGACTGCGCCTCGTTGGAGTTGGCGCCCATGATCTGGATCACGCCCATGCGCGCGCTCTTGAGTCCGATGATGCTGGCATCGGCCTTGTCGACGATCTTTTCGGCCCGGCTCAGGGCATCGGCCGTGGCATTCTCGATCAGTTCGAGCTTCAGGTCGGAGAGTTTGGTGTAGTAGTATTCGGGCTCCCACGACTCGAGCTGCACGCCCTGGGCGATGAGCGACGAGATCTGGCGTGAGATATCCTCGACGGCCGCTACGTCGGTCGACTCGACCCGGAATTGCTGGCGCAGCTCATAGCCTGTCTGACGGCTGCCCACGTACTGCCCGTTGCTGTATATCGGCTCGGAGGTCTGGTTGACGTTGACGAACATAAAGACCACGCAGCTGTCGGCGATGCCTTTGGCTTTGATGTAGTCGGCCACCTTCTGTCGGTTGGCCTCGAGCTTGGCATAGCCCGAGATCACGTTGTCGCTCTGTTCGACGATCCAGCCGCGCCAGACGATCAGGTCCGATACGAACTCTTTCTCGCCGAGGCCGGTGACCGTGACCGTGTTCTGGGCTTTATACTTGTACTTGTAGGCGCTTCCGCCGATGGCGGCTGCGATGACCAGGCACACTCCGAGGATGAGTGCCCATCCGTTGTTCTGTTTCATGGCTGATACGTTTTAGGGGAATTCTGTTCGGTGCCGGCCCGGGGGCCTTCCCGTAAAGGTAAACAACTTTCCCGCCATTTGCATGGTCGGCCCCGGTTTTTATCCTGCGGACCGTTTTATACGTTGAACAGGAAGTGCATGATGTCACCGTCCTGCACGACGTACTCCTTGCCCTCGATGGCGATCTTGCCCGCCTCGCGGCACGCTTTCTCGGAGCCCAGCGTCGTGTAGTCGTCGTACTTGATCACCTCGGCCCGGATGAAGCCGCGCTCGAAGTCCGTGTGGATGATCGCGGCGGCCTGCGGGGCTTTGGTGCCCCGGGCGTAGGTCCAGGCCCGGGTCTCGTCGGGACCCGTCGTGAAGTAGGTCTCGAGGTTGAGCAGCTTGTAGGCCGAGCGGATCAGGCGGCTCACGCCCGACTCCTGCAGGCCGATCTCTTCGAGGAACATCTGGCGCTCCTCGTAGGTGTCGAGCTCGGCGATGTCGGCTTCGGTGGCGGCGGCCACGACCAGCAGCTCGGCGTGTTCGTCGGCGATGGCCGCGCGGACGGCCTCGACATGGGCGTTGCCTGTGGCGGCGCTCGTCTCGTCGACGTTGCAGACGTAGAGCACGGGTTTGGCCGTGAGCAGGTGGAGGTCGCTCATCAGCTTACGGTCCTCCTTGTCGAGGACGATCTCGCGGGCCGAGCGCCCCTGCTCGAGTACCGCCTTGTATTGGGCCAGGATGTCGTAGACGCGCTTGGCGGTCTTGTCGCCGCCGGTCTGGGCTTGTTTCTGCACTTTCGAGATGCGGCTTTCGACCGTCTCGAGGTCCTTGAGCTGGAGCTCGGTGTCGATGATGCTCTTGTCCCGGACCGGGTCCACCGTACCGTCAACGTGGGTGATGTTGTCGTTCTCGAAACAGCGAAGCACGTGGATGATCGCATCTGTGTCGCGGATGTTGGCCAGGAACTTGTTGCCCAGGCCTTCGCCTTTGGACGCGCCCTTGACCAGTCCGGCGATGTCGACGATCTCGATGGTCGTGGGGATCACCTTCTTGGGTTTGTCGATCTCGGCCAGGCGGACCAGCCGCTCGTCGGGCACGGTGATCACGCCCACGTTGGGTTCGATCGTGCAGAACGGGAAATTGGCTGCCTGGGCCTTCGCGTTGGAGAGGCAGTTGAAAAGGGTGGATTTGCCGACGTTGGGCAAACCGACGATACCGCATTGTAAAGCCATGGCTTTTATCGTGTTTTTCCCGGGCCGGCCAGGCGGTCCGGTGTGTGTTAGTTAAGGTCCGGAGACCCGAGCGGCAAAGGTAGTGTAATTAAAGGGGCTATCCAAATGGCGCCCCAAAAAATGCGGCTGTGATCCTGAGTCGAGGGAGGCGTTGCGCGGCTTGTCGCCGCTCGTGGAGAAATGGCCGGGGCGGAGCGGGTGGTGTGCCACTCCGGGGTAGCGGGTGTTGCGTGCAGGATCGTGTCTGGAGGCGGGAAAATAAATAGCGCGTCCGGCCTCGGGCAGGACGCACATACTGGCAGAGGGGACTACGTTAGATCTTGCTGATGTTCTTGGCGATGTCCTGCTGGTTGTTGGGGTTACGCTCAATGTTGAAGGTGACCGTATCGCCCGGAGCCAGGTCGTTGAAGTCGGTCAGAACGTCCTGGCTGTTGAAGTACAGGTTGTTGTTGGGGTATTTGATGAACCCGTAGCCTCCGCTGGTATTGACGCTCAGGATGTTGCCGACCAGTGCTTCCTGGGGATTGTCGGATGTGCGGCTGATGTCGCCGCCCACGAACATATCGAGGATGTAGGGGTCGTTCTGGCTCAGGCCGTTCTCGATCTCCTCGTGCACCGAGATCGGGTAGGAGGCCAGCGACATGAGGTCGTGCGAGGTCTTGGTCACCGTACGCACGCCGTCGTCGTTGACATAG
>JAFQJK010000058.1 GCA_017415005.1 Rikenellaceae bacterium | reverse complement strand
GAAGTTGAACACGCCGTCGTCGTCCCAGCCGTGCTCGTCGTCGCCGATCAGCAGGCGCTTCGGATCGGTCGAAAGGGTCGTCTTACCGGTACCCGACAGGCCGAAGAAGATGGCGGTGTTCTTGCCCTGCATGTCGGTGTTGGCCGAGCAGTGCATCGAAGCCATGCCCTTGAGCGGAAGCAGGTAGTTCATGTACGAGAACATACCCTTCTTCATCTCGCCGCCGTACCAGGTGTTCAGGATGATCTGCATCTTCTCGGTCAGGTTGAACACGACTGCGGTCTCCGAGTTGAGACCGAGCTCCTTGTAATTCTCGACCTTGGCCTTCGAAGCGTTCATGATCACGAAGTCGGGCTCGCCGAAGTTCTTCAGCTCCTCCTCGGTCGGACGGATGAACATATTGGTCACGAAGTGAGCCTGCCAGGCCACCTCCATGATGAAGCGCAGCTTGAGACGGCTGTTCTCGTTGGCGCCGCAGAATGCGTCGACCACGAACAGGCGCTTGTTCGACAGCTCCTTGTCGGCGATCTTCTTCAGAGCGTCCCAGGTAGCCTGCGAAACGGGCTTGTTATCGTTCTTGTACTCGTCAGAGGTCCACCAGATGGTATCCTTGGTGGTGTCGTCCATCACGAAGAACTTATCCTTGGGCGAACGGCCGGTGTAGACGCCGGTCATCACGTTCACGGCACCGGTGTTCGTAACGGTACCCTTCTCGAAGCCTTCCAGACCCGGCTTGGTCTCCTCCTTGAACAGCTCGTCGTAAGAGGGATTGTGTACGATCTCCGTCACGCCGGTGATGCCGTACTTGGTCAAATCGATTTTAGACATAATCTTACTATTTTTAGTTAATACATCCTCTCGGTAATCAGGCACAAAGGTAAAAACATTTTTTATTGTTACGCAACTAACAAAGCGATTTTTCGCTGTTTTTCGCCTTATTTCCGCCCGTTTCCGGGTTCCACCCGGAGCGTGCCCGGTCACGATCCGGAGACACGCAGGAACAAAGCTGCGAACAGACCGGAAACCGACGCGCCGCCGGGTCGCTGCCCGGGAACGTCAGGGCGTCGGAACTCCCGGTCCAAAGCCGCCGGCATCATCGTGGGGCCAGGGGCGTTGCCGGGACGACGCGGGACGGCGGCGCATCGCGACCCACAGCGCCATGCCCGCCAGCGCACCCGTGCAGTTGGCGGCAAAATCGGCGAGATCGCCGCTGCGCCCGAACCAAAGCTCCTGCGCGACCTCGATCGCCCCCGACAGCGCGACGATCCCGGCCAGCAGCGCCCACTTGGCCCATCCGCGCGCCGGGACCAGGTGCATCGCGAGGAACACCTCGCCGGCATAGAACCCGAAATGGACGATCTTGTCGAAGTGCGGGATACGGCCGAACCAGCCGGCCGCAGGCATCCCGTCCTGCGGAGCCAGCGACCCGTAGAGCACCCCGGCGCTCCACAGCACCACGAGTACCGTCCAGAGAATCCTGCTTTTATGTTCCGTCATAGCCTCTTTTTCGTGATCGACAGGCTGCCGGCCCCGTCGCCGATGCAGGCAGCGTATCGCTCCCGGCGCAGCGAACCGCAGCGACCGCCCCAACATAGCGATAATTTCCCGATTTCCGGTTTTTATCGCTATCTTTCGTTCCGGAAACCGGCACGACCCGCCCCGAAAAACGGCCGGCCGACCGCAAATCCCGTCCAGATGACCGGCATCTACCTCCATATCCCGTTCTGCAAACGCCTCTGCCACTACTGCGACTTCTACTCGGCCACCGCGCTGACGCTCAAAGGCGCCGTGCTCGCCACGATGGAGCGGGAACTGCAATGCCTTGCAGATTTCGTGCCCGACCGCGATGCAGCGACCATATATATAGGAGGAGGCACACCGTCGCTCTGCACGCCAGGCGAGCTCGGCAGCCTGCTGGGTGCCGTGCACCGCACGTGGGACACCTCGGCCGTGGCGGAAACGACGCTCGAAGCCAACCCCGACGACCTCACGCCCGCCTACCTCGGCGAGCTACGCGCGCTCGGGATCGACCGCCTGAGCATCGGCGTGCAGTCGTTCATCGACCGCGACCTGCGCCTGATGAACCGCCGCCACGACGCGGCCGCCGCCATCCGGGCCGTCGGCGACGCGCAGCGGGCCGGCTTCGACAACCTCACGATCGACCTGATCTACGGCATCCCCGGCATGAGCACCGCCGAGTGGGAGGCCAATCTCGGGCAGGCCCTCGCACTCGGCGTCCAGCACATCTCGGCCTACCACCTCACCATCGAGGAGGGCACCTTCTTCGGCCGCCTCGCACGCGAGGGGCGGCTGCAACCCGTACCCGACGAGACGAGCGAGAAGCAGTATGCGCTGCTGCACGACCGCCTCACGGGGGCCGGCTTCGAGCACTACGAGATATCGAACTTCGCGCTGCCCGGCCGCCGCGCCGTGCACAACAGCAGCTACTGGAACGGCACGCCCTATGTCGGGGCCGGCCCCTCGGCACACTCGTTCAACGGCACCGAGCGGCGCTGGAACGTCGCCAACAACCGGGCCTACCTCGACCGCTTCGCCGGGGACACATACTTCGAAACCGAGCGCCTCACGGCCACAGACCGCTACAACGAGTACCTGATGACACGCCTGCGGACGGCCGACGGGCTCCGGGCCACAGATCTCGCGGCCCGATTCGGGGCACCAAAATTGCAAGAGTTCCTGGGTTCGGCGCGGCCCCTGCTCGACCGCGGCCTGCTGCTGTGCGACGACGGCGACCGCTACCGCATCGGCCACGACCGGTTCCTCGTCTCGGACACCATCATCGCCGAGCTGTTCGCTACCGGGTGACGCGCGACGGACATCCGGCCAAAATTACGACGGTCCGGACTCGAAATGCGACAAAATTAACATGGATCAACAGCCGAAAATGCTAACTTTGCCCGTATCTACGTTCCTGAGACCGGGAGTACCGCGCCGCGGCATCCACCGCGCTTGCAGAAGTGCGATCCGCAACGCAGCGTAACGATCCAACAAAAACATATGACTATGTCTATTTGCAAAGATTCGAAGATGAAACCCGACTACCTGTTCGAGGTAAGCTGGGAGGTATGCAATAAAGTGGGAGGCATCCACACCGTGATCGCCACCAAGGCCCTGACGATGACCCAGTTGCTGGGCGACCGATACGTTCTGCTCGGACCCGACATCCACCGCGAGGGCGACAACCCCGAGTTCGAGGAAGACCCCGCGCTGCTCAAGGAGTGGCGCCAGCAGGTCTACGAGGCGGGTATCCGCATCCGCGTCGGCCGATGGCGCATCGAGGGGCGCCCGCTCACGGTGCTGGTCGACTTCAGCTCGTTCATCCCGCGCAAGGACGATATCCTCAAGTTCCTGTGGGAGACCTACCACGTCGACTCGATCAGCGGCCAGTGGGACTACATCGAGCCGGTGCTCTTCGGCTATGCGGCGGGCCGCGTGATCGAGAGCTACGTCGAGACGTTCTGCTCGCCCACCGACCGCATCGCGGCGCACTTCCACGAGTGGATGACCTCGAGCGGCGGCCTCTACCTGCGCAAGGCGTCGCCCTACATCGCGACGGTCTTCACCACGCACGCCACCGTGCTCGGCCGCTCGATCGCCGGCAACGGACTGCCGCTCTACCAGAACCTCCCGCAGTACAACGGCGACGACATGGCCCGCCAGTTCAACGTCGTGGCCAAGCACTCGCTCGAAAAAACGGCGGCCAGCTTCTACGACTGCTTCGCCACGGTGAGCGACATCACCGCACGCGAATGCCGCTACCTGCTCGGCCAGGAAGTGACCCTGGTCACGCCCAACGGCTTCGAGGACGACTTCGTGTGGCCGGCACCCGAGTTCGCCGCCAAGCGCAAGGCCTCGCGCGAGCAGATGATCCGCGTGGCCGAGGCCTGCCTCGGCGCAACGTTCGACAAGGACCCGCTGATCGTGGGCACGAGCGGCCGCTACGAGTTCAAGAACAAGGGGCTCGACGTCTTTATGGACTCGCTCAAGCAGCTCGCCGACGACCCGGCGCTCGACCGCCCCGTACTGACCTACATCACGGTCCCGGCCGGCAACAACGGTCCGCGCAAGGACCTCCAGGCCCACCTGGCCGACCCCGCGCAACCCATCGACGGCAACCAGTACCGCCATACGACCCACTACCTCTCGGCCCCGCAATGGGACCCGATCGTGGGCAGCATGAAGGACAGCGGGCTGCTCGACCCGGCCTCGAAGGTCAAGGTGATCTTCGTGCCGACCTATCTCGACGGCCGCGACGGTATCTTCGACAAACCCTACTACGAGCTGCTCGCAGGCATGGACCTGACGGTCTACCCCTCGTACTACGAACCGTGGGGATACACCCCGCTCGAGAGCGTGGCCTTCTCGGTGCCGACCGTCACCACGACGCTGGCCGGCTTCGGCCTCTGGGTACGTGACCACCTCAAGAGCCACAAGGGTGTCGACGTGATCGACCGCACCGACACCAACGACGCCGAGGTGGTCGCCGCGATCGCCTCGGACATCGCCCGCTATGCGGCCATGGACGCCAAAGCGTACGAGTCGTGCCGGGAGTCGGCCGAAAAGATCTCGAAGATCGCGCTCTGGGAACACCTGGCCGAGTATTACTGCAAAGCCTACGAGCTGGCGCTCGAGCACGCCTCGACACGCACCAACCGCATGGCCTACGAGGGGGGCGGCTCGCACACCGAGCAGGTCAACTTCGTCAAGCAGCAGCTCACGAGCAACAAGCCCACCTGGATACGCATGATGATCGAGCGCCGGCTGCCCGAGCGGCTCCACCCGCTCGAGATCCTCTCGAAGAACCTCTGGTGGTCGTGGACGCTCGGTGCACACGAACTGTTCGAGTCGATCGACAAGCCGCTCTGGTACGAGGTCGACCACAACCCGATCGCTTTCCTCGACCGGCTCAGCTACTCGCGCATCAAAGAGCTCGAAAAGGACGAAACACTGCTCGGCAAGATGGATGAGGTGTACAGCCAGTTCAAGGCCTACATGGCCGACAAGGCCAACGCCAAGGGTCCGTCGATCGCCTACTTCAGCATGGAGTACGGCCTCAACAACATGCTCAAGATCTTCTCGGGCGGCCTCGGCATCCTGGCCGGCGACTACCTCAAGGAAGCGAGCGACAAGAACGTGCCGATGGTGGCCGTGGGCCTGCTCTACCGATACGGATACTTCAACCAGCGCATCTCGGCCTCGGGCGAGCAGGAGGCGAGCTACGAGCCGCAGAACTTCGACAAGCTCCCGATCTCGCCCGTGCGCGACGGCGAGGGCAACTGGAAGTCGATCCGCATCGCCTTCCCGGGCCGCACCGTGACGGCGCGCATCTGGAAGTGCGAGGTGGGGCGTACCGACCTCTACCTGCTCGACACGGACCACGACCTCAACCTCGACGAGGACCGCTCGATCACCCACCACCTGTACGGGGGCGACTGGGAGAACCGTCTCAAGCAGGAGATCCTGCTCGGAGTGGGCGGCATCCGCGCGCTCAACGAGCTGGGCATCCACCAGGACGTATACCACTGCAACGAAGGCCACGCCGCGTTCACCGGTATCGAGCGGATCAACAACCTCGTCGACCGGCGCAAACTCTCGTTCAGCGAGGCGCTCGAGGTGGTGCGCTCGTCGTCGCACTTCACGACCCATACGCCGGTCCCGGCCGGCCACGACGCTTTCCCCGAGAGCATGATCCGGCAGTATATGTCGCACTACCCCGACCGGCTCGGCATCACCTGGGAGCAGTTCATCAACCTCGGGAAGATCAAGCCCAACGACCCGAACGAGAAGTTCTCGATGAGCTTCCTGGCATGCAACCTCTCGCAGGAGGTCAACGGCGTGAGCTGGCTCCACGGCGAGGTGAGCAAGGAGATACTCGGCGGTATGTGGCCCGGCTACTTCAAGGACGAGTTGCATATCGGCTACGTGACCAACGGCGTGCACTTCCCGACCTGGACGGCTGCCAACCTGCGGCGTCTCTATACGAAATACTTCCCCGAGGGGTTCTCGGAATACGACTACCTGATCCCGGCCTGGCAGAAGGTATGGGACATCAGCGACAACGAGCTCTGGAACGAGCGCATGGTGCTCAAGGAGAAACTCGTCAAGCAGGTACGCAAGCGCGTCTGCGACCCCGCGCAGTTCCGCGTCGACTCGCCGAGCCAGATCGTCAAGATCTGCGAATCGTTCCGCACCGACGTGCTCACGATCGGATTCGCGCGCCGTTTCGCCACCTACAAGCGGGCACACCTGCTGTTCACCAACCTCGACCGCCTGGCCTCCATTGTCAATAATCCCGAACGGCCCGTGCAATTCGTCTTCGCCGGCAAAGCCCACCCCAACGACAAGCCGGGGCAGGACCTGATCAAGCGGATCATCGAGGTCGCCGCCATGCCCCAGTTCGTCGGCAAGATCATCTTCCTGCAGAACTACGACATGGAGCTGGCGCGCCGCCTCGTGCAGGGCGTCGACGTATGGCTCAACACCCCCACACGCCCGCTCGAAGCCTCGGGTACCAGCGGCGAGAAGGCCGTGATGAACGGCGTGCTGCAGTTCAGCGTGCTCGACGGCTGGTGGGTCGAAGGGTACAAGAAGGGGGCCGGCTGGATGCTCCCGATGGAGCGCACGTTCGAGGACCAGCGCCTGCAGGACGAGATGGACGCCGAGATCATCTACAGCACGATCGAGGAGGAGATCGTCCCCGCGTACTACAAGCGCAACGAGGAGAACGTCCCCTACGAATGGATCAAGTCGGTCAAGATGTGTATCGCCGACATCGCATCGAACTTCACCACCAACCGGATGCTCACCGACTACGAGGAGCGCTTCTACCATAAGCTCTACAAGCGCCATCGCGAGATGATCGCCGACGACTTCCGCATGGCGCGCGAGATCGCGGCCTGGAAGCGCCGGGTGAGCAACGCGTGGGACAAGGTGAAGATCGTGAACGTCGAGCATTTCGACATCGGCCGGGAGGCGATCATGATCGGCAACTCGTACTGGGTCAAGGTCGATGTCGACATCGACGGCCTGCGGGCCGAGGATATCGGCGTCGAGATCATCGTCGCCAGCCAGATTGACGACCGCAATGTCAAAGTGACCGAAAAGAAAGAGCTCAAGCTCGAAAAGGTCGACGGCAATATCGCCACTTACAAGATCGAGATCACGCCCGACCGCACGGGTTCCTACGACTTTGCGATGCGCCTGTTCCCCAAGAACGACAAGCTGCCTCACCGCATGGACTTCGCGCTGGTCAAGTGGGCCTGAGGCCACGGCGGCGGCAGAACCGCCCCGGCACGATACGGCAGTGCGGCCCGGCAGCCCGGACCTGCGCCTGACATCCCAGACAGCCGCCTTCACGGGCGGCTGTTTCCCTATATGTCCCACCCTGCCCGTATGGCCGCTGCGCGGGATCGACACCGGCTCCGACACGGCCCGCGGTTTGGATTCGGCATAAATTATCAATACCTTACCGCTGCCGGACGCCGCGCCATGCGACGGGCCCCGGTCCCCTCCGGATCATCCGCTAAACCGACCGATATGAAAAACGAAGAGAAGAACTTCTGCCAGAGCTGCGGAATGCCGCTCACCGCTGCAGAGCACCTCGGCACGAACGCCGACGGCAGCGCCAGCACCGAGTACTGCGCCTATTGCTACCGAGACGGCGCTTTCACGAGCGACGAAACGATGGACCAGATGATCGAGCACTGCCTCGAATACCTCGACGAGTTCAACAGGGACTCGGACGAGCGGCTCACCCCCGAGCAGGCACGCGAGCAGATGCGCCAATACTTCCCCACGCTCAAGCGCTGGCGCCAATAGACACGGGGGTTCGCTACCCTCCGACCGGTCCCTTCCCAAGCCACGGATAGCATGCCGCCCCCCCGGCACGGGGCGCGGGCAACGCCATGCGGACCGGGAAAGGACTGTAAATCTCCGTTTCCGGCCCCAACGCCCGACACAGAGCCCGGGATATCGCATCGCCGCCAACTGGCCACACCCTGCTGTCCGCAACCAAGCCCTATCGCCCACCGTCCGGGCAGCCCGCAGCGCCAGCCTGCGCCATGGCCCGGTCCACCGCCCGCGCGATCCGTACCTGAGCCTGCAATCCCGGAAACACCCGTAAAAAACCATCCTTTCCGGCAACAGAACGAGCCGGCCCGCCATCCCGCACACCCCTGAGCCGTCCCCGCCCCCCACACGGCCGTGCATCCATCAAAACCCTCCTCCGGCACCCCACGAACCCGCACGCAGAAAACCCGGCCGATTTCTGTTCCGTTCTTCCGAAAAACAGGCTATTTCCCCGCCGGCGGGGTTGCTCTGGCCCGCATCTTGCAGTTTTTGACGGTCGCCCGACAATCTTCAGCATACGTCACGAGCCTGCCGGAATGGCACCACCGCACATTTCCGGCCGGCGACTGACACGTCCCGGCAACCGGATCGCACGTTCCGGACAAAATACCGCACCCGGCACGTTAATTTTAGGTAAAGTCGTTTGCGATGCACGGAAGTTTTGTTAAATTTACAGGGCTGGGTCACCCGACCAGCGTGGCACGCGCCTCAAGCCTGCGCCACGTCCCGGTTCCGGCCCGCAGACCGAATCCCGCGGACCCCGCTCCGCACAACCGATAAACCCCGACAAGACCATGTCCGTCCTCAAATTCGACAAGAACAGCCTCGGCAACCTCGAATACTCGCTCCAGCGCGAAATGCTCAGCACCAACCGCTCGGGCGGCTACATGAGCACGACGATCGTCTGCTGCAACACCCGTAAGTACCACGGTCTGATGGTTTGTCCTATCGACTCGCTCGGAGACGACAACTACGTGCTGCTCAGCTCGCTCGACGAAACGGTGGTTCAGCACGACCAGTCGTTCAACCTGGCGATCCACCGCTTCCCCGGCACTTACGAGCCCCGGGGCCACAAGTACATCGTCGACTTCAACTATACGCCCACCCCGACCATCACATACCGGGTCGGCGGCGTGCTGCTGCGCAAGGAGCTGCTCTGGATACACTCGCGCCCGCAGCTGCTGGTGCGCTACACGCTGCTCGAGGCCCACTCGCCCATACGGCTGCGGCTGCGCCCCTTCCTCGCGTTCCGCCGCTCGCACGACCTCTCGCATGCCAACATGGCCGCCGACTGCCACTCGTACGAGGCCCCCGGAGGCGTGCGCAACCGGCTCTACGAAGGGTTCCCGTGGCTCTGGCTGCAGACCGACGCGCCGGGAGCCGAGTTCGTCGCCGCACCCGACTGGTACTACAACTTCGAATATCCCGAGGAACGCGCCCGGGGCTACGACTTCCGCGAGGACCTGCTCACCACGGGCTACTTCGAGATGCCCATCGAGCGGGGACAGAGCGTGGTCTTCTCCTCGTCGACCGAGGAGGCCGACCCGGCAGCGCTGGCAACCGTCTTCGACGAGGAGCTCGCACGCCGCTCGGACAAGATCGACTTCCTGTCATGCCTGCGCCACTCGGCCCGGCAGTTCATCGCCCGCCGCGGCGACCGTACCGAGGTGGTGGCCGGCTACCCCTGGTTCGGCCGCTGGGGCCGCGACACGTTCATCGCGCTGCCCGGCATCACGCTCACGCAGGGTGGCCTCGAAAGCTGCCGCGAGGTGATCGACACGATGACGCGCGAGATGCACGACGGCCTGTTCCCCAACATGGGCACGGCCTACAACTCGGTCGACGCGCCGCTCTGGTTCTTCTGGACGCTCCAGCAACTCGAAAAGCACGTCGGTGCGGCCGAAGTGTGGAAAGCCTACGGCGATAAGATGAAAGGTATCCTCGAATCCTACCGCCGCGGGATTGGCAGCGTGATCGCCGTACATGACAACGGGCTGGTCTGGGCCTCGAACCCGACGCATGCCATGACCTGGATGGACGCCGTGGTCGACGGCAGGCCCGTAACGGGCCGCGACGGCTACCAGGTCGAGATCAACGCACTGTGGTACAACGCCATCTGCTATACACTCCACCTGGCCGGCAAGCACCGCGGCAAAGCCGACAAGGCATTCGTCGAGGCATGGGCCGGGATGCCCGAGCGCATCAAGTCCTCGTTCATCGAACGGTTCTGGCTGCCCGAAGGCTACCTCGCCGACTATATCGACGGCAGCGGAGCCAACCGGTTCATCCGGCCCAACCAGATCATCGCCTGCTCGCTCGACTACGGGATGCTCAGCGAGGCACAGCGTGTCGCGGTCGTCGACACGGTCCACCTGCACCTGCTCACCCCCAAGGGCCTGCGCACGCTCTCGCCACGCAACAAGCTCTACGTGGGGCGCTACGAGGGCGACCAGCCCACGCGGGACCGGGCCTACCACCAGGGCACCGTCTGGCCGTGGCCGCTCGAACACTACGTGAAGGCCAACTTCGACCTCTACGGAGCCAAGTTCCTGCCGCAGGCCCGGGCCATCCTCGAGGGTTTCGAGGACGATATCAGCACCTACGGCATCGGCTCGATCGCTGAGGTCTACGACGGCGATCCCCCGCACCGGCCCGGAGGCTCGATCTCGCAGGCGTGGAGCGTCGGTGCCGTGCTGCGCATCAACGAGATGATCCAAGAGTACGAGAAACATAAAAAGAAATAGGAAGCTATGAGAGTACTGATGTTCGGATGGGAATTCCCCCCGCATATCGCCGGGGGACTGGGCACCGCCTCCTACGGTCTGACCCGGGGTCTGGCCAAGCAGGGCGTCGAGGTGATCTTCGTGGTCCCGAAGGCCTATGGCGACGAGGACCAGCGCTTCGTCCGGGTGGTCAACGCGAGCGACGTCGAGACCCCGTACGGCGACCGGTGGCAGGACGACATCCGCGAGCGGCTCACCTTCATCCATATCGACTCCAACATGGTGCCCTACATCTCTCCCGAAGAGTTCGAAACCGAACGCGTGGAGTACCGCAGCCGTCCGGGCGAGATGAAAGGCGACATCTGGAAAGAGCGCTACGCCTTCTCCGGGAAATACGGGGCCAACCTGATGGAAGAGGTGGCCCGCTACGCGATGGTGGCCGCCGAGGTGGCCCGCAAGCTCGAAGGACAGTTCGACGTGATCCATGCCCACGACTGGCTCACCTACTATGCCGGCATTGCCGCCAAGCAGGTGTCGGGCAAGCCGCTGGTCGTGCATATGCACGCCACGGAGTTCGACCGCAGCGGCGAGCATATCAACCAGAGCGTCTATAACATAGAGCGCGCGGGCATGACGGCCGCAGACCGCGTGATCGCGGTGAGCAACCTCACGCGCCGTATCGTGATCGACAAGTACGGTATCCCGCCAGGCAAGGTCGTGACGGTCCACAACGCCGTGCGCTTCGACCGGCCGGCCGCCGCCGACACCGAGCGCGGGGTGAGCGACAAGATCGTGACGTTCCTCGGACGCATCACCTACCAGAAGGGCCCCGACTACTTCGTCGAGGCGGCAGCCAAAGTGCTGAAGCGCCTGCCGAACGTCCGCTTCGTGATGGCCGGCAGCGGCGACATGCTCAACCAGGTGATCCGCCGCGTGGCGAAGCTCGGCATCGCCGACCGCTTCCACTTCACCGGCTTCCTCAAGGGCGAAGAGGTGCAGCGGATGTTCGCGCTGAGCGACGTCTACGTCATGCCCTCGGTCTCGGAGCCGTTCGGCATCTCGCCGCTCGAGGCGATGAAGTCGAACGTCCCGGTGATCATCTCCAAACAATCGGGCGTGGCCGAGGTGCTCGACTACGCCGTCAAGGTCGACTACTGGGACGTCGACGCGCTGGCCGATGCGATCTACGCGCTGGTCAAGTACCCGGCCCTGGCCCGCATGTCGGCCACCAAGGGGCTGGTCGAAGTGACGAACCTCCGGTGGGACGACGCCGCGGCCGAGGTCGCCGACGTCTACCGGTCCATTATTTAGCGAACTATCCGGCCTGCGGCGCCCGCGCCACGGCCACAACCCTATGTGCGAGAGCCATAATAACGTGTCAGCCATGAAAACCATCTGTTTCTATTTCCAGGTCCACCAGCCCCTCCGCCTCAAGAGATACCGCTTTTTCAACATGGGCAAGGATCACCACTACCTCGACGAGCCGACCAACCGCGCCATCATGCAACAGGTGGCCGCCGACTGTTACCTTCCGATGAACGCGCTGCTCCTGGAGCAGATCCGCAAGCACGGAGGTAAGTTCAAGGTGAGCTTTTCGATAACGGGCCTCGCCATCGAGCAATTCAGGACCTACGCCCCGGAAGTGCTCGACAGCTTCAGGGAGCTGGCCGCGACAGGCTGTGTCGAGTTCCTGGGCGAAACCTACGACCACTCGCTCGCGTCGCTCGTCGACCGCGACGAGTTCACCGCCCAGGTCAAGGCCCACTCCGCCCTGATGCAAAAGGAGTTCGGACAGAAACCAACCACTTTCCGCAACACCGAGCTGATCTACTCGGACACGATCGCCGAGACCGTCGCCTCGATGGGCTTCAAGGCCATGCTGGCCGAGGGCGCCAAGCACATCCTCGGATGGAAAAGCCCCAACTATGTCTATGCCGCAGCCCTCGACCAGAAGCTGCGCATCCTGCTGCGCAACTTCAAGCTGAGCGACGACATCGCCTTCCGCTTCTCGGACCGTAGCTGGAGCGAATGGCCCCTCACGGCCGACAAGTATGTCGGCTGGCTCACCGCCCCGGACCTGCCGGGCGATCTGATCAACCTGTTCATGGACTACGAGACCTTCGGCGAGCACCAGAAAGCCGACACCGGGATCTTCGACTTCATGCGCTACCTGCCCGCAGCGGCGCTCAAGACCAAAAAGCTCAAATTCGCCACGCCGGCCGAAGCGGCCAAAGCGTTCCAGCCGGCTGCCATCTTCTCGTCTCCCTACCCGATCTCGTGGGCTGACGAGGAGCGCGACGTCACGGCATGGCTCGGCAACGAGCTCCAGAACGAGGCGTTCAGCACGCTCTACGGCGTACGCGACAAGGTCCATGAACTGGACGATCCCGACTTCAACTACGTGTGGAACTTCATGCAGTGCTCGGACCACTTCTACTACATGGCCACCAAGTGGTTCTCGGACGGCGACGTGCATAAGTACTTCAACCCCTACGGCTCGCCCTACGAGGCGTTCATCAACTACATGAACGTGCTGAGCGATTTCATGATAGAGCTCGACAAGAAAAAAGCGGACGTGACCGCAACCGTCTGCGCCTCGGCCTGACCTCCGCACTCCGGCAATCGACAGCACCGACGGCTCCGTGACCGCACGATGCAGAACCGCACCCCCGGTTCTGCATTTTCTTTATCTTGCTTCACGCCGGCCTGACGCATGGCGAAGTTCCAAACCATCGATCCGTCACCGCCCTTTGTATTGCCTCCGGATGACGGGAAGGCGTTGTTTTGCGTGCACCGTATTGGCCGCCCGGTTGCCTGCGGCTCCGGCGGCACCCTTCGCCGGGCGGGCACGCATGCCGGCCGCAGGGCCGAGGACTGGGGGAAGATCGTATTTGTCGCCGTATTTCCGGAACATTACATCCCGCCTTCGGCGGCAGCCGGAAACACTCAAGCTGCCTGCAAAGGCATCCCCGCCTGAAAAAACCGGTTTGAGCCGCGTTCTGAGAGCGGCAGACCCTGGGGGCACTGTCGCTGCAACAGCAAAAGAATCTGCACGAACGGGCCCAGGCAAATCGATCGTTTTGCCCGCCATCCCAGCCCTCACCCTCCTCCGCTCTCCTGGGCACCTATTCTCCCGCGAACCTTTCGTTATTTGCAAAAAAAAGCTATTTTTGTTCTCTACAAACTCACGCATCCATGAACAAATTCTGCGCACTCCTGCTCGTCGCGGCTCTCGCAGCCTCGTGCCACAGCAGCCAGACAGTCAAAATAAACGGCAAACTGCTCGGAGCCCCCGGCCAGAGCGTCTACCTCGAGAAAGTCACGCCTTCGACCAAAACGATCGTCGATTCGACGACAACGGACAAAAAGGGCGGCTTCTCGTTCAGCGTCGCGCTCGAAGACAAGAACCCGACCTTCTATAATGTGGTCACCCGCAAAGGCTCGGCTCCGTTGCTGCTCGCTCCCGGGGAGCGTGTCGCGCTGACCTCGGTGGGCGACAAGCTGCGCCACTACACGGTCGAAGGCTCCGTCGGTTCGACCGAGGTCAAAGAGGTCAATGCCATCCTCAAGCAGGGGATCGCCTCGCTCGACTCGCTCTCGAACCTCTATACGGGCCTTCCGGCCGTCGCCGCCAACGAAACCCTGCGCGAGCAGCTGGTCAGCGCCTATACCGATGCGTACTTCAAGGTCAAGCGCGACCAGATCAAGTTTATCGTCACACACCCCGGATCGCTGGCCGCCCTTTATGCGCTCTACCAGCGCCTGCCCAACGACCCGGTGCTCTTCAACGGGGAAAGCGATGTGGTCTACTACAAGATGGTGGCAGACTCGGTGGCACTGCTCCACCCCGAGTCGCCCTACCTCGCGGCGCTGCAGAAAGAGATATCGGCCAAGTCGACGATCGCCGGCATCAACAACATGCTCAACGGGGGAGCCGTCGAAACGATCAGCTATCCCGACATCGAGCTCCCCGATATGTACGGCAACAAGATCAGGCTGTCGTCGCTCGCCGGCAAGGCGATCCTGCTCGACTTCTGGATTGCCGACGATGCGGGCAAGCTGCACAATGCCGAGCTCAAGGAGGTTTACAACGAGGTGAACAGCCCCGACTTCGAGATCTACCAGGTCTCGCTCGATCCGTCAAAATCGGCCTGGGTCAGCACGGTCCAGAGCCAGAAGCTGCCATGGATCAGCGTCAGCGACTTTCGCGGAGCCGACAGCCCGGCCGCGCGGCTCTATAACGTACAAAAGGTCCCGGCTAACTTCCTGATCGACCGCGAAGGCAATATCGTCGGACAGAACCTCAGCCCGGACGATCTTCGGGCCAAACTCAAAGAAGCGCTGTAGCCCATGTACTACTTTGCCTCCGACGTACACCTCGGCCTCGAATACGGCACCGAAACCCCGGCCGACCGCGAGCGGTTCTTCATTCGCTGGCTCGACGAGGTGGCGCCCGACGCCGAGGCGATCTTCCTCGTCGGGGACATTTTCGATTTCTGGTTCGAGTATAAGCGGGTCGTACCGAAAGGACACACACGCCTGCTCGGCAAGTTCTCGGAGCTCACAGACCGAGGCGTGAGGATACACTTCTTCACCGGGAACCACGACAAGTGGGCCCGGGAGTATCTGGCCACCGAGTGCGGCGTTACGATGCACCACGGCCCGGCCACGCTCGACCTCTACGGCAAGCGGGTCTTCATTGCGCACGGCGACACGGAGGGCAAGCGGGGGGGTATCCTCACGCGGCTGATGCAGTATGCCTTCCACGCCCGCTGGGTGCGCCGGGCCTTCTCGGCGCTCGTCCATCCCAACCAGGCGATCCGTTTCGGCCACTGGTGGTCGGGGCAGAGCCGCAAGCGCAAGAGCGTGCGCCACGGTTTCCGGGGCATGGACGAGCAACAGGTGGGCTTCGCGCTCAAATACCTGGCCGCCGGGCACGACATCGACTATTTCGTTTTCGGGCATATCCATTGTGCCGAGGAGCTGGCGCTCACCGACCGCAGCCGGATCATCTTCCTCGGCGAATGGATCGAGCGGCCGACCTACGCCGTAATGGACCCGCAGACCCGCCGCATCGCGCTCCGGGCCTATCCCAAATAACACCGGCACGGCCACAACGGCCCGCGTCTCAAAATACTGACAAACAGGCACCATGAAACAATACCTCGACCTCCTGCGACACATCATGGACAACGGCACCCCGAAGGGCGACCGTACCGGTACAGGTACGCGCAGCGTGTTCGGCTACCAGATGCGCTTCGACCTCTCGGAAGGCTTCCCGGCGCTCACGACCAAAAAGCTCCACCTGCGCTCGATCATCCACGAGCTGCTCTGGTTCCTGCAGGGCGACACCAATATCCGGTACCTGCACGACAACGGCGTGACGATCTGGGACGAGTGGGCCGACGCCAACGGCGACCTGGGGCACGTCTACGGCTACCAGTGGCGCAGCTGGCCGGCGCCCGACGGCCGCCATATCGACCAGATCACGCAGCTGATCGACTCGCTGAAGACCAATCCCGACTCGCGCCGGCATATCGTGAGCGCATGGAACGTGGCCGAGATCGAGCAGATGGCCCTCCCGCCCTGCCACGCGCTCTTCCAGTTCTATGTGGCCGACGGCAAGCTATCCTGCCAGCTCTACCAGCGGAGCGCGGACGTGTTCCTCGGTGTACCGTTCAACATCGCGTCGTATGCGCTGCTCACGATGATGATCGCACAGATAATCGGTCTCAAACCCGGGGATTTCGTCCATACATTGGGTGACGCACACATCTACAACAACCACTTCGACCAGGTGGCGCTCCAGCTTTCGCGCGAGCCGCGGCCGCTGCCGGCCATGCGGATCAACCCCGACGTACGGTCGATCTTCGACTTTAAATACGAGGACTTCACGCTCGAAGGCTACGATCCTCACCCGGCGATCAAGGCCCCGATCGCCGTCTGACCTGTCCGGCACGCGCCGGACAGGAGCGGTACCCCCGGACCACACCTCCCGATACCAACCGACACCGGACCGGCACGTCCCTGACACCGTCCGGGCACAAACAGAACAACCCAGCGAATCATGCCTGCCGACAACCTTTCGATCATCGTCGCCGTCGCCCGCAACGGGGTGATCGGCGACCGTAACCAGCTCCTCTGGCATATCTCCGAAGACCTGCGCCGATTCAAAGCGATCACCTCGGGCCACACCGTTGTGATGGGACGCAAGACCTTCGAATCGCTCGGCCGGCCGCTCCCTAACCGGCGCAATATCGTCGTCAGCCGGCAAACGGACCTCGCGATCCCGGGCTGCGAGGTCGCCCGCTCACTCGGCGAGGCCGTGGCAATCGCCCGCAACGAGGACGAGGTCTTCATCATCGGAGGCGGCCAGATATACGAGCAGGCGCTGCCGCTAGCCTCGCGCATCTACCTGACGGTCGTGGATGCCGACTACGAGGGAGATACGCATTTCCCTGCGATCGACCCTGCCGTGTGGCGCGAGACGCTGCGCGAGGAGCACCTGCACGGCGAGAAGTTCGAAAGCCCGTTCTCGTTCATCAACCTGGAACGGGCCTGAGCGTGCCCGAACGACCGGAACGCCCAGCGGGCGGGCCGGGGATATGGTGGCACACGGGGCAGAACCGCAAAACACACGAACGCGGACGCGGGGCCGAAACCTCCGACAGCAGGGGAGCGAAGCGCCAACCGGCATGCTGTGAACGGAACAGGCACTTCATAACCCACAAGAACGGGCCCGAGAGTGCCGCTAAAGAGCATCATAAACAGGGATCGCCCGGCTCCATCATGCTATCCTGTCATGCGCGCCGTTCCCACAACATAGCGATCGCCGCCCATGATGGGCGGCGATCGCTATGGAATAAGGAGATGTTGCCGTTGGAATGCCCGCCCGTGCAGGACCGGAAGACCGGGCAGCCGGAAGAACACCGGGGGAACGTACACCGAGGGGTCCCGGCCGGACACACGGAAGGGAGGCAAGACAAGCTGAAGGCTGGCCGGGCATCGGGTCGGAACCCGACGCCGCATCGCACCACCGGCCATATCCGGAACGCAAAGGATGCGGTAAAACCTCGGGCACCGGACGACGGACGGCTGCAACACCAGGTGCCGGAGCACCAGGGAACGCAAGGCCTACATCATGCGGTCGAGTACGCCGAGTACGATCCGGGCCGACTCACGCACCTCGTCCTCGGTAATGACCAGGGGCGGCGCAATGCGGAATGCCGTATCGCAGAACAGGAAGAAGTCGCTCACCACGCCCGCCTCGGGAAGCGCGGCCATCACGCGCTGGACCAGCTCTGGGTCACCCAGCTCGACGGCCAGGATCAGCCCGCTGCCGCGGATCTCGCGCACCAGCGGATGCGCCCCGACCAGCTCGCGGTAGATCGCAGCCTTAGCTTCGACCCCGTCGATCACCCGGTGCTCCAGCAAGTAGTCGAGCGACGCCAAGCCCGCCGCGCAGCAGACCGGGTGGCCGCCGAACGTCGTGATATGGCCCAACACCGGGTTGGTCTTGAAGCTGCCCATGATCTCGGCCGACGCGATGAACCCGCCCAGCGGCATCCCGCCGCCGAACGCCTTGGCCAGGCACAGGATGTCAGGCACCACGCCGTACTTCTGGAACGCGAACAGGCGCCCCGTGCGGCCCATGCCGGTCTGTATCTCGTCGAAGATCAGCAACGCGCCCACCTCGTCGCAGCGCGCGCGGAGCGCCTCGAGGAAACCCGGGCGCGGCGTGCGGATGCCACCCTCGCCCTGCACCGGCTCGACCAGCACGCAGGCCGTCGTGCAGTCGATCGCATCGAGCTCCGAGGTCTCGTTGAAACCGATGTGCCGCACCCCCGGAAGCAACGGGCGGAACGCCTGGCGGAACTCCTCGCCTCCCATCACGCTCAGCGAGCCGTGCGTGCTGCCGTGGTAGGCATTGCGGAAGGCGACGATATTCGTCCGCCCTGTGTAACGTTTGGCCAGCTTGAGCGCCCCCTCGATCGCCTCGCTGCCCGAGTTGACGAAGTAGACCGACTGCAGCGAGGCGGGCAGCTGCGAGGCCAGGCGCGCGGCATACTCGACCTGCGGACGCTCGACCATCTCGCCGTAGACCATCAGGTGCATATAGTCACGCGCCTGACGGCACACGGCCTCGACCACCTGCGGGTTGGAGTGGCCCACGTTGCTCACCGACACGCCCGACACCAGATCGAAATAGCGCTTGCCGTCGGGTCCGTAAAGAAAAACACCCTCGGCCCGGTCGACCTCGATCATCAGCGGCGCGTCGGACGTCTGCCCGACATGCTCCAGGAACAATTTGCGTAGCGGCTTCATAGTCATAAGATCTGTATATGGAGAGACAAAGTTACGACAAAAAAGTGGAATACGGAAGAATGAAGTAATAGAATTGATTTACAGAGGTTTCATTTAAGCTGCCGATTATCTCCAACGCCACCACAATCCTTGCCGAAGCCAAGTAAAGACGTCGCTACGTTACTTGTTCGTAACCACACCATATAGGTGACGAAATGGATACGAATGGCAAAACAAGGCATTGTGATATAGTGAGTTACTAACAACTCACACGACAAATCCGGTTACGGAAAAAAGATTGCGCCGTTCCTCCGTGTTTTGCGTACCGACGAAGGATTCTTCACCGACTAATTTTGAACCTAAAAAAATTAAGGACGATGAAGAGTACATTTTCAGTTATCTACTACCTCAAACGTCAGGTAGTGAAAAAGGACGGGACAGTGCCCGTCATGGGACGCATCACGGTGGACGGAAGCCAAACGCAGTTCAGTTGCAAACTGACCGTCGATCCCAAACTGTGGGACACCAAAGGAGGACGTGTCACGGGGAGAAGCACGGCTGCACTCGAAACGAACCGTATGCTCGACAAGATGCGCGTGCGCATCAACAAGCATTATCAGGAAATCATGGAGCGTGACAACTTCGTCACTGCGGAAAAGGTGAAAAACGCCTTTCTCGGACTGGAACACCGCTACCACACGCTGTTGCAGGTGTTCCGGCAACACAACGAGGACTATGCCAAGCAGGTGGAGGCAGGCATGAAAGCCAAAGGCACGTTTGACAAGTACAAGATTGTTTACAAGCACCTGCAAGAGTTTCTCACCATCCGCTACCATGTGAAGGACATTGCCCTGAAAGAGCTTACACCCGCTTTCATTTCCGATTTTGAAATGTTCCTGCGCACGGACAAACACTGCTGTACCAACACCGTGTGGCTGTATGTCTGCCCACTCCGGACGATGGTGTTCATCGCCATCAACAACGAGTGGCTCACGCGCGACCCGTTCCGCGAGTATGAAATCAAGAAGGAGGAAACGACCCGCAGTTTTCTGACGAAAGATGAAATCCGCCTGCTGATGGAAGGTAAACTGAAGAACGCCAAACAGGAACTGTACCGCGATTTATACCTGTTCTGCGCCTTCACGGGCTTGTCGTTCGCCGATATGCGCAACCTGACGGAAGAGAATATCCGCACCTACTTCGACGAACACGAGTGGATAAACATCAACCGCCAGAAGACAGGCGTGGTGTCCAACATCCGTCTGCTTGACATAGCGAAGCGCATCATCGACAAATACCGTGGTCTGTGTGAGGACGGCAGGATTTTTCCTGTCCCCCACTACAACACGTGCCTTGCCGGAATCCGTGCCGTCGCCAAGCGTTGCGGTATCACCAAGCATATTACATGGCATCAAAGTCGTCACACGGCAGCCACGACGGTGTTCCTCTCCAACGGCGTACCCATTGAAACGGTAAGTTCCATGCTGGGACATAAGAGCATAAAGACAACGCAGATATACGCGAAAATAACCAAAGAGAAGCTCAACCAAGACATGGAGAACCTTGCCGCGAGATTGAACCAAGTCGAGGAATTTGCAGGTTGCACCATCTAAAACAGAGAAGCCATGAAACGTGACATAATCATCATAGAAGACAAGGCGGTCAGCGTAACCGGTAACGAGGTATGGATGACCGCTGGAGAAATCGCCGGACTGTTCCACACGGGTGTCCCGGCAGTGAACGCCGCCATCAAAACCATCCTCAAAGCGGACGTGTTGAGTGACTACGAGGTATGCCGCTACATTCAACTTGAAAACGGTCTGTATGCGGATGTTTACTCGCTTGAGATCATCATCCCCGTTGCTTTCAGATTGAACACCTACTGCACGCACGTGTTCCGCACATGGCTGGTAGGCAAAACACTCTCAAAGGAAAAACGACAGGCATACGTGATGTTCATACAGAACGGAAATGCCTGGTATTGCTGAACATACATATAGACGGAACGAAAGGAAACGGACAACTCCATCGGGGCTGTCCGTTTCCTTTTTTCGTTTTCATGCTTCCTTTATTCCAGCGGCTTGCGGTAATTCGCCTCCAACAGTTCACGCAATCCCGATTCGGGGTAAAGCACCTTCCCTCCTAAAAGGATAAAGGGCAACACCCTGTTGTTACGGTATTCCTGCAAGGTACGGCGGCTCACACGGAGCAGCTCCGCAACCTCCCTGTCCGTCAGGTAACGTTCCCCGTCCAGCGGCGGACGGTAACTTTCCAAAAATGCGGAGAGCCATTTAGAGCCTTTACGCATATTCTGCACCACGGTGGCAACCGGCTCGTCCTCCAGTGTAAAAACATTGTTGTTCTCGTTCATCATAACTTTGGATTCAGTGGGTGAATAATAAGATTATCTGCTGCCGGGATAGAGCGTACCGATAAGCGGAATCAGCCGCCTGACCTCTTCCGGCTTGTAATAGAACCGTCGGTTTATCTGCGAGTAGCCGATAAGCCGCTTGTCGCGCAACGTCTGCAACGTGCGCGGGCTGATTCTCAACTGCCCGCAGACCTCCTCGCCCGTGAGCCACCTTTCCAGCCGCCCGCCGTCGCTTTTGCGCCTCAGGGCGGCAACCTTCTCCGAGAGGGCGTTGAAGGACGCCACCATCATCTCGAAGGTCTTTTTCTCGATAGATACAATTTCCATATTCAAAACATTTCAGATT
>JAFQJK010000057.1 GCA_017415005.1 Rikenellaceae bacterium | reverse complement strand
GTGGCCGCATCGCGGCCGATGGCATCGTTATCGGCCCCGACAAAGGTCGTGTAGCGGTCGGTGGCCACCTTGCGCTCGACCAGGATGACCGGGATACCGCGCCCGGCCGCCTCTTCGACCACGGGCGTCAGCGGCCCGACCTCGTTGGGCGAGATGACCAGCAGGTCGACCCCTTCGGCCATCAGTCCGCGGATGTCGCGGACCTGCTGCTCGCTGTCGTCGCCAGCCGACCGGAAACGCAACTCAGTACCCGGGTAGAAGGCCGTTTCGCGCGCCATCTCGCGGTTCTGCTGCTCGCGCCACACGTCGTCGCTGCACTGCGAGACGCCGATCACGATGCCGGCACGGTCCGGACCTGCCGAGCAGCCCCCGAGCAGCAGGGCGGCCAGCAGTGCGCAATACACTTTATGTCGCTGTGACCTATGACGCATAGAGGAAAAGGGTTAGGTCCGCCATCAGGACCTTGTTACAGACCAGGTGCTATCTTCCTCCCGTGATGACAGCCGTAAATTTGGGCAAATATTTTTGTAACAAGCAGTACAATGTCAGTCCCAATGCAATTACCACGGCCGGGCAAAAGAAATAAAGGCCCAGCAACAGTATGTCGCTTTGGGGGTGCAACCATAGCATCATGCATTTTATAGCCAGGCCCAGGGGTATCGCATGATAGGCAAAGATAAAGAACGAACTGGCGGAAAGAAACGGAACGGTATGTCCTTTCTTTTGCTCCAGCAAACGTGCGGAGAGTGAGATCAAGAGAATGACGCCGACCATTATGTTGGCATTATGGAGAACATCAGTAATGCGCCCCGCGCATTCCCGCAGGCAGAGTTCTCCGACGGCCATGGCCGGATACAGTACGGCAACGACCGGTAGCAACGGCCGCATGGTCCGGACGAAGTTGTGGTCGCGAATGCTAAAAAAAGCACCGGCCGTAAAGAAAAAGCATGCTGCCGCGCTAAAGCCGGTCACGGGCACCCACCAGCCGAACCACCAAAGTACGCCCAACAGGGCAACTGCATAATATCCGAACCGCCGGACCACCACATAAACGAGCGGAGAGAAAAGCATAACCACCATCAGATCCCGGATAAACCAGAACGGATAATTGATCGGATAGTATTCTCCTCCCGCTTCCCGGACATTCCAAAATATCCTGAGCCACTCGGCCGGTGCGAAGTCCGCGAGCGCTTTATTGGCTCCCGACCCTAAGCCGGGCATAAAGGTTTGTCCCAGGAGCAACAGCAGCGCCACCAGCATGTTCCAGAACAAGTATGGCACCAACAGCGTCCTTGTCCGCTTTTTCAGTTTCTGCCCGTAGATACGTTTGGTAAAGCCATTCGTCCGGTAAAAGAACAGGAACCCCGAAAAAAAGAAAAACAGCGGAACCGCTATCCGGGCAATGATATTTGAGCACAAATAAGACACTTCCGAATACAGCGGAAAATCGCCGTCAGCCATCATCTGCTGCCCCTGGATCGATGTCCCGCTGAGTTGCGAATGGATCAGCACGACCCCGACAATCAAAGGAAAGCGCAGAAAATCGATAGTCTTCGATTGCAGTTCGGAATCGGTTATATCTGGATTCGCCAGGTGACTTCGCATGGTTATAAACGAATTTGATTCAAACGATATCTGGTAATCAGAGATCCAAGTTACAAATATAGCAAAACCCGCGGTCGTTCCCGCGGGTTTCGGTTACTTATTATTATCGGGCGCCGCCTATGAGAACAGGTTGCGGTAGCGGGCATCGAGAGCGGGCATTGCGCCGTACTGACTGCAGACATAGGCCGATACCTCGACGGCGAGCCGGTGTGCCTCGGCCACAGGCGCCCCGCGCAGGTAGGCAGCCGTAAAGGCGGCGGTGAACGAGTCGCCCGCGCCGACCGTGTCGGCCACCTCGACCCGCGGGGTCGGCAGGTAGGAGGTCTCGCCGGGGGTGAAGACATAGCTCCCGACAGCTCCCTTGGTGAGGACCAGCACGCGGAGACCGAAACGGTCGATCAGCGTACGGCAGACCCGTTCCTCGGAACCTGCGATACCGAGCATGGTGCCCAGCACGACGATCTCCTCGTCATTTATCTTCAGCATATCGGCCGCGTCGAGCGACTCGCGCACCAGCGACTCGCAGTAGAACGACTGCCGGAGGTTGATGTCGAAGATGCGCAGGCTGTCGGCAGGCATCGCGGCCAGGAAGCGGCGGATCGTCGCGCGCGACACGCCGCTGCGCTGGGCCAGCGAGCCGAAGCAGGCGGCCCGGGCCCGGCGGGCGAGCGCGGCCGTGTGCGCGGTGAAGGGGATGTTGTCCCAGGCCGTGTCCCGGCAGATCTCATACTGCGGAATGCCGTCGCCGCTGAGGGTGATCTGTACGGTGCCGGTCGGGTGGACCGTCTGCTCGATCATGCAGCGCAGCCCTTTGCTGCGGTAGCCGGCGAGCAGGTCGTCGCCGAGCTCGTCGCGCCCCACGGCGCTCACGACATGGCCCTCGTAACCGAACTGCGAGATGTGGTAGGCGAAGTTGGCCGGCGCGCCGCCGGGCACCTTCCGGTCGGGAAAGACATCCCAGAGGACCTCCCCGATACCGACGATGATGTTGTTATCCATGGCTCTATATGTAGTTTTAGGTTGTCGTACTGCGGGTCACAGGCCCAGCCCGGTCCCGATCTGCTCGAGCGTTTTGCCCTTGGTCTCGGGTATCCACACCCTGACGAAGACGAAGGCCGCGAGGCTCAGCAGGCCAAAGGCGCCGAAGAGCCACTGCATGCCGGCCATGCTGATCACCGGGGTGAACTGCACGGTGAGGAAGGTGCAGCCCCAGCTCACGGCCGTCGAGAACGACATGGCCAGCGCCTTGATCCGCGTGGGGTAGATCTCGGAGATCACCACCCACATCACCGGTGAGAACGAGGCGGCGAAAAAGGCGATGTAAACGAGCAGCGCCACGAGCACGGCCAGGTGATTCTGTACGGGCAGCGCGAACTGCCAGGTGAGGAAGCCGAGCGAGGCGACCATGCCCGCAGCCCCCCACAGCAGCAGGCTCTTGCGCCCGGCCATGTCGACCAGCCACAGCGCGACGATCGTCATCAGGAAGTTGACCAGCCCGACGAGCATCGCGTTGGCGAGGGCCGTATCGCCGCCCACGCCGGCTGCCTCGAAGATGTCGGGAGCGAACATGATCACGGCGTTGATGCCGGTGATCTGCTGCAGCGCGGCTAGCAGCGTGCCGATCAGCACGACATAACCCGTCCGGCCGCGGAACAGCTCGCCGAGGCGTACCTTCTCGCACTTACGCTCGTCACGGAGCGAGCGCTCGATCTCGGCCGTGTCGGCGGCGGCGAACGCCTCGCCGCCGATGCGCCGCATGACCTGCAAAGCCTCGTCGCGGCGCCCGCGGGCCAGCAGCCAGCGCGGGCTCTCGGGGAGTGAGGTACAGAGAAAGACGAGATAAAGCACGCCGAAGGCGGCCGGGACGGCCAGCATGTAGCGCCAGCTCCCGGGCCCGAGGTCCGCCAGTAGGAAATCGAAGGCATAAGCCAGCAGGATGCCGATCGTGATAGCGAACTGGTTGAATGAGACGAGGCGTCCGCGCCGCGCGGCCGGCGAGATCTCGGAGATGTACATCGGCGCAACGACCGACGTGGCGCCCACCGCGAGGCCCGAGGTGAGGCGGAACAGGTTGAGCAACGCGACGCCCGGGGCCAGTGCGCAGCCCAGGGCCGAGACGATGTAGAGCACGGCCGTGGCGAGCATGACCTTTTTGCGGCCGTAGCGGTCGGCAAAGCGCCCGGTGAAGAGCGCCCCCGCGAGGCAACCGACGGTCAGCAGCGCCGCCACGGTCCCCAGGCCGCCGTCCGTGAGGTTGAAGCCTTCACGGATCATATGGGTGGCACCGGCGATACCGCCCATGTTGAGGCCGAACATCAGGCCGCCGTTGACGGCGACGAACGTGATCCAGTAGAGATATCGGTTGTTGTGCATGGCTGAGCTATTTGATCGGGTGGACATCGAGCGAGGCGATTGCGAGCGGGCCTCCGGCGGCCTTTACCGTGAGCGTATTGTAAGGCTCGGACGGGAAGACGAGGTTGGTCGAGACGGTGCGTCCGCCGTCGATGAAGCATTCGATCGACGCCTTGTCGAGCAGGAGGCGGACCGTGTGGCGTCCGGCCGGGGCGAGCGGAGCCCGCGACGGTGGGGTCGACTCGTTGGCGAAGGGTGCGTTCCCGCTGTGGGCCTGGTCGATGACGAGGTTTCCCGTACGCAGGTCAAAACACAGGTCGAAATGTTCGCCCGCGGCGTTCGACAGCACGAGGTCGAAGCCGGTGGCCGCTCCCGGATCGACCGTGAGGTCGATCTCACAGGCACCGTCGTTGCCCGGGATAAGCTCCGCGACGGTATATTCGCCGCTCACGGCGATCGCGCGCTGCGAGCTCGCCCCGGAGCGCATCCCGGCCATCTCGCGGACCGGCATGCTGGCCAGCACGAGGTGCTGCCCGTTGCTCAGCAGCGACAGCTCGCGCGGGACGGTCATCGCATTGCGGAAGTTGAGCGTAGGCACGTCGTTGCCGTACTCCCAGCTGCACATCCAGCCGATGAACAGCCGGCGCCCGTCCGAGGCGGGGATGTCGCTCCACGTCACCCCGGCGTAGTTGGCGCGCCCGTAGTCGATCCAGAGCGGATAGGGCAGCGGGTCGGGTGTGAACGTCCTGCCGTCGAAGCCGCCGATGAAGTACTGCGTCGCGCTGCCCCCGTTGGGCCCGTCGTTGAGGCTCACGAGCATCACCCACCGCGTGCGCCCGTCGGGCGTGCGGAGCGGGAAGAGGTCGGGGCACTCCCACACGCTGCCGTGCGCGCCGATCCCGTCGCCGAATTCGCTGAGCCGCGTCCACGCCTTCAGGTCGGGCGAGCCGTAGAGCGTGACGGTCTGCGTCGTGGCGAGCGCCATCACCCACTGGCGCGTCGGGACGTGCCAGAAGACCTTCGGGTCGCGGAAGTCGCGGTAGGCCGCGTCGACCAGCACCGGGTTGTGCCCGTACTTGGTGAACGTGCGCCCGTTATCGGTGCTGTAGGCGATGCACTGGGTCTGCATCCGCCCGTCGGAGGTGTAGATCGCCACGATGGCTCCGGGGCCGAAGCCCGCCGTATTGTCGTGGTCGACCACGGCACTTCCCGAAAAGATCGTCCCGAGCGAGTCGGGCGCCAGGGCGTCGGGCAGGTACTCCCAGTGCTGCAGGTCGCGCGAGACGGCATGCCCCCAGTGCATATTGCCCCAGAGCGAGCCGTACGGATTGTGCTGGAAGTAGAGGTGGTACTCGCCGTCCTTATAGACCATGCCGTTGGGGTCGTTCATCCAGCCGTGGCGCGGTGTGAAATGGTAGAGCGGGCGGTAGGGCTCGGCATAGTCGAACTCGTGCGAGGCGGCCGGGCGGATGCGCGCCGTGCCCGTTTCGCCCCGGTCGAGCTGCTCGAAGACGAGGCTCACCGGCTCGCCCCGGAACCGGGCGATGTCGACCGGCACCCAGTAGGCAGGTTCGCCCTGTGCGAGGCGTATGTTCATCGGGGCCCCTGCGGAACGGCCTCCCGCGCGGAGCTGCACGCGTACTTCGGGTGCGTGGTCGTCGACCGGCACGAGCAGCAGTGGCTCGTCGGTGTCGAAGGTAAGCTCATAGTTCTGTATAATTTCGCTCTTATCGCGGTCGCTCATCTCGATCCGGTCGACAAGGATATGGCCCCAGCCGCCGCGCGCATTGTCGACGATGCGGATCGTGGCCTCGCGTCCCCGTAACCCGCGCACGTCCCAGCCGAGACGGCGCAGGCGCTCGCTCTCGGCCGCGGGACGCGCGATGCGCGCCGTCGAGTCGCCGACAACGAGCTCCATATAGGTATCGGGTCCTTTACCGCCGCCGATCAGGAAGTTCAGGTAGTCGCGCTCGATGGTAAAGGGCGGCGAGATGAGCATCCCGCGCGCGTCGTCGCCGCCGTGATAGCTGTTGGCCAGGCGCGCGCCGTCGTAGCCGCTGACCTCCATCTGGGCTTCGAGCGTGCCCGTGGCCGGTCCCGGACCGAAGGCACTGCCCTCGGCGGTCCAGTTGCCGAACGTCTCGCCCTCGAAGTCGGCGATGAGGATGTCGCGCTGACCCGTACAACCGCTTCCGGTAACGAGAACGGCCAGTGACAGCGCGATACTGTGCATAATTGCTTTCATCAGGTATAGGTTTTACGGTTAGTTCACGTTCGTCGGGGAGCCACCGGTAAGGTGGCAACCTGATACAAAAGTATACGGCCATCCGTCGGGAGACTTGCAGATTTGTTGCAAAGGCATGTAATTATGATGCACGCCGTGGCACCGTGCGTTCGGAGAGACCTGTTGACCAAGTCTAAAGACTTGCGTTTATGCAGTTCCACGTTGCGTCCGGGCTTGCCGTGCCGCCCTCCAGGGTTGGGCAATGACGGCCCGGTGTGTACGGTGCCCGGTCCGGACTCCGCCGTCGGCGGGGCCGGACCGGATGTGTGCTTTGCCGTCAGGCTTCGACCTGTCTGTGCCTATGCGGAAAAGCAGGAGGCGCCCTGCCCTCGGGAATCGCCGTGCAGAGCAACGCTGCATGCGTGCATGCGTCTGGCCGGACCAGACACCAGGTTGGGATTCGCTTCCCTGGCGTGCGAGATCCGCTACCGCCCGCAACCTGCCTGCGCAGCCAAGTCGGCGGCAAAAAACCGGACCGAAAATGCTATCGGACAAGCCGCCTCCGAACCGCGTTCCCGGCGTTATCATGCCATCCGCAAAAAAAACAGAAAACCCTGCAAACGAACGCTTTGCAGGGTTTTGCTCTTGTATTCAGTGTTTACCAGCGGAGAGATAGGGATTCGAACCCCAGGAGCCTTTCAGCTCAACGGTTTTCAAGACCGCCGCAATCGACCACTCTGCCATCTCTCCGGGTACAAAAGTACGATGAGATTTTGGTTTTTGCAAATGCACTCCTTGCGAATGCTTTTTTTGTCACAAACTCCCTGATAATTTGTGCTTTTTACATTCAGGGTGACGATTTTTTTTATGATTGTTTTGTTCGATATATGAATTAAGTTATTATATTTGCGACTAACGATCCATAAAACTGCTGCAACCTAATCTTAAAACTTAGCAATATGAACAAATCTCAACTCATCGACGCAATGGCCAAAGAGGCCGGGCTGACCAAGACCGACGCCAAGAAGGCGCTGGACGCATTTGTAAAGGTAACAGGCGAGACCCTGAAGAAAGGCGATAAGATCGCTCTGGTAGGTTTCGGTTCGTTCGCGGTGGCGAAGAAGCCGGGCCGTACGGGGCGTAACCCTCGTACCGGTGCCGTGATCAAGATCGCAGCCAAGAATGCCGTTAAGTTCAAGGCAGGTGCCGAGCTTAACGCACAGGTAAAATAATTAATGACCCAAACTGGAAAAGGCTGGCAGCGCTGTCAGCCTTTTTTTGTATTTTTGCCCCGAACCAACCGCAAACGAGGATGAAACGCAATCGCATCATACTGCTGATCGTCGGCCTGCTGGTCGTCGACCAGGTCGTCAAGATACTGGTCAAGACCCATATGGCGCTCAACGAGTATATTACGGTCTTTCCCGACTGGTTTTTCATCCGCTTTATCGAGAACCCGGGCGCTGCATTCGGGTTCGAGCTGGGAGGGGGCTATGGCAAGCTGGCGCTGAGCCTGTTCCGTATCGTGGCGGTTGTGGCGCTCTGCTGGTACCTGCGCCATCTGGCCCGCAAGAAGGCGCCCGCCGGGGTGATGGCCGGTTTCTCGCTCGTGCTGGCGGGCGCGCTGGGCAATATTATCGACAGTGCCTTTTACGGGCTGATCTTTTCCGAGTCGACCTATACGACGGTCGCCACGATGTTCCCTCCGGGCGGCGGCTATGCGGGCTTCCTGCACGGCCGGGTGGTCGATATGCTCTATTTTCCGATCTTTTCGGGCGTTTATCCGGCGTGGTTGCCGGGCGTGGGCGGCGAGCCGTTCACGTTCTTCAGCCCGATCTTCAACCTGGCCGACAGCTATATTACGATCGGTGTGATCTACCTTTTGCTGTTCCAGCGCAGGTATTTCAGGTAATACCCGCCGACCCGTTTCGGATAAAGCGGGCCGCGTCTCTTTCGCGGGATTTCTTGCGCGGGCCGGCGTCTGCCCGCGTGCTGTGCGGCTTCTCGCCTGCCGGACCGGGCTTTCCGAGGCCGGCTTCGTTGTCTTTGTCGTGTCTGCCTCTCGCCGCCTTTCCCGGTTACGGCCCTGCCTTCATGGGATACCGGGTATCGCCAATGGGTGTGATCTCGTTTCGGGCCCGGCCCGTTTCCGGTGCCTGCTGTTCCGGTATTTTCCGCTTTTGTCCGATGTTCGTGCCGCACTCCGTCCAGGATCCTGCCATCGACGGGTGCCCGGCTGTCTTTCCATGCGGGTTTTGTCCGTTGACCCGGCGCGTTGTACGGTTCGGGCTTTTCTGCCTACTGAGTGTGTCGTCCCCCCTCTTTTGAGTTTACGGGCTTGCTTATGGGGCGTTCCTGCCGGGCGATGGACTGAGCGAGCCTTGGTTTTCCGCTTTCCCGGCCTCCGGGATGCTGTGTCGGGCGATGATCCGGTTTGCCCCCGCAGCTCCTCCGGGAGCGCTCGGTCCGGAACGCAAGCAGGCGACCCCGCGGGGTCGCCTGCTTCATTGCGCTTCGGATCGGTTATCGCAGCAGGATCTCGTTGCTGCCGATCATATAGCCGTCCATGTAGATCTGTACGTTGTACTTACCGCCCGAGATGCCCGATCCGCCATAGTAGATGCTGACGTTCAGGTCTTTGAGCTGATAGTCGACCTCACGGCTGGCCGAGTACGAAAGCTTCTCGCCCTCGAAGTCGAAGACGGCGCCCGATGAGTTGGCGAGTACATACCCGTCCGGCCCCGTGATCCGGGCGTAGATGGTCCGTTGTCCGGGGGTCCCGAGCTCGTTGGCCGCGAGTACACAGTCCACGCGGAGCCCGGCGGCACGGCTGGCCCGCGTCACCTCCTTGTCGTTGATGTTCAGGGCCACCAGCCGGATGTCGCGCGCGCGGATCACCGAGCCTTTGCGTATCTTGGTGTTCAGTTCCGCTGCCTGCTCTTCGGCCAGGTCGGCGCGCTTGCGCAGCGACGCTTCGCGCAGGCGGTAGGTGCGGTTTTCGCCGATCAGCTTTGTGTTGAGCTGGTTGAGCGAGTCGATCTGGTGGATGTACCCCTCCATCACGGTGCGCATCAGCCCCATCTTTTTCTCGTATTCGCGGATTTTGCGGCGGCTCCACGCCCGTTCCTTCTGCAGGCTCTCGAGCAGCGAGTCGGCCTGGTAGCGGGCGACGGCGAGGTTTGCGTTGATCGTGTCGTTCTCGACGCGCAGGCTGTCGTAGTTGGCGATCATGTTGGTCAGGCGGTTAGTCAGCGTGTCGCGCTCGATGGCGAACTCCTGCTTGAGGTCGCGTACCTGGCGGAAATACTGGAACGACAGGGCTCCCAGAATAATGGCCAGTATGATGATGACGATCTTATAGCCTTTGATCGATTTCGCGGGGGCCTGCTCTTCCGGATAAAAATCTTCTTCCATGGTCCTCTTGGTTTTGGGATTTTACGCTTCTTTCGTTGGTAGTGACAAAGATAATATTATTTTTACTTGATTTTGCTCGTGAGCGGATATTTCAGGTTCTCATAGTGGCTGAGCCGTGCGCGAATGCTTCCGATGCGGATGGGCGACTCGATGTAGAGCGGTATCTTGTTCTGGTCGTCCGAGATCCAGAGGAAGAACTCGCTGCCGTCCTCGAACGACTCGCCGCTGCTGGTGGCCAGCTGGCACGAGAATTTGAGCGTGCGGAACTTGCCGAGCTTCTTGAAGTTCTTGGTCTCGCGGCCGAGGAACTTGTACCGGATCGTGCGGATCGTGTCCTCGAGCACGAGCGAGAGTGTGCGGGGCTCGTCCGGTACGAAGCTTTGGATGTCCTCGCAACGCAGGTTGTAGAAGAGCGTGATCCCGTCGAAGCTTTTCTCGCCGAGGGGCATCTCCTTTCGGGAGTCTTCCTCGCGCTTGAGGTTGCGGTATGTCGAGCGGACCTTCCGCGCGTCCCAGTCGAACTTCATCAGGCTGTAGAAGCGGTAGTTGCCTTCGTTGATGTCGGCACGCGCCTGGATGGGCCGCAGCGTTTCGATATCCATGTAGCTGTTATACTTGTCGTTCAGGTCGAAGAACCAGCGGAAAAAGGGATATACCTGCCCGTGAGCGAAGACGTGATAGGCCGGATTGCCCCCGAAGTCGGTCTCCCGTGTGGTCATCGAGACCTCGGCCACGTCCGTGTTGACGCCCATGACTTTATAGCTGACCACGTAGACCAGCTTTTCTCCGTGTTTGAAGGCCGCTTCGGGCCGCTGGCGCTGTGCTGCTGTGGCCGATACGGCGATCAGGGAGGCTATGACGAGTAGGATATGCTTCATAATGGTCGGTGATGTAGAATGGTTACACCGAATATAACGTAAAATTTGATCATTTCTCGCGACCCGGCCAAAAAACTTTAGCAAATCTCTTGCCTGTCTACGTCGTTCCGGTTCGGTTTTCCGGAAAATCCGTTGGCGGTCTGTGGGTTGGCCTGGTCCCCGCGGCTTCCGGAGCCTGATTCTGACCCTCGTACGGGCCTTGGTCCCTGTTGATGGCTTCGGACCGATATCGCCGGGCCATTGCCGATCGTGTGCAGGGCCGTGCTGACACCTTTCCCGCTGGGGCGCATCGTCTCCCAGCTTGCTCCGGTTCGGTTGCCTGTTGTCCCGGAGAGCGGACCGTACGGCTTTGCGCGCTATTTGCGCCTTGCGGGACTGTGTTGCTGGCGTTTCCTGCCGTGCCGCGTCTGTTCCCCGGGACGCTGGCGATCCGTCCGCTGTGGGGCCGTCCGGCATGTCCTGTCCCGGGCATTGGTTCGGGAGAGCGGTCTCGGGTCGGGCGATCGCGAATATGTGGCGGGCGCAGCTCTCTTTGATGTCCTGCTCCCGGCTACGAGATCATGCTGAAGTCGATCTCCTGCCGCCCCGCATACCGTTGTCGCAGGTCCCTGAGCGCGGCGTGCGCGGGGTCCGCGAGCTGCGGGTCGGCGTCGAGCACCTGTTGCGCGGCCTCGCGGGCCAGCTGGAGGATCTGGCTGTCGCTGCCGAGGTTGGCGATCCTGAGCTCGAACGCGAGGCCGCTCTGCTGCGTACCCTGCAGGTCGCCGGGGCCGCGCAGCTGCATGTCGAGCTCGGCCAGGCGGAAGCCGTCGTTCGTCTCGACCATCGCCCCGAGGCGCTGGCGCGCCTCGCGCGAGAGCTTGTCGCCGCTCATCAGGATACAGTACGACTGCTCGCTGCCGCGCCCCACGCGCCCGCGCAGCTGGTGGAGCTGCGAGAGCCCGAAGCGCTCGGCGCTCTCGATGACCATGATCGAGGCGTTGGGCACATCGACGCCCACCTCGATCACCGACGTGGCGACCATGATGTGCGCCGTACCCTCCTTGAACATCCGCATGCCGAACTCCTTGTCCGCGGGTTTCATCTTGCCGTGCACCACGGCCGTGACGAACTCCGGGAGCGGGAAGGCGCGGCTGATGCTCTCGAATCCGTCCTCGAGGTCCTTGTAGTCGGTCTTTTCCGACCCCTTGATGAGCGGGTAGACGATGTAGACCTGGCGTCCTTTCCTGATCTCGTTGCGGATGAAGCCGAACACCTGCAGCCGGTGCGAGTCGTGGTAGTGGACGGTCTTGATCGGTTTGCGGCCGGGGGGGAGCTCGTCGATCACCGACACGTCGAGGTCGCCGTAGAGCGTCATCGCGAGGGTCCGCGGGATGGGCGTGGCGGTCATGACGAGGATGTGGGGCGGATGCCCCGCTTTGGTCCATAGCCGGGCGCGCTGCTCGACTCCGAAGCGGTGCTGCTCGTCGATCACCACGAGTCCGAGGTTTGCGAAGCGCACGTTGTCCTCGATCAGCGCGTGCGTCCCGATGAGGATATGGATGGCACCGCTTTCGAGCCCTTCGGCCAGTTCGCGCCGCTCGCCCTTGCGGGTCGATCCGGTGAGCAGGCCGATGCGTATGCCGAGTCCTTCGGTCATGCGGCCGATCGAGGCGAAGTGCTGCGCGGCGAGGATCTCGGTGGGGACCATCAGGCACGACTGGTAGCCGTTGTCGGCGGCGATCAGCATGGCCATCAGCGCGACGAGCGTCTTGCCGCTGCCCACGTCGCCCTGCAGCAGGCGGTTCATCTGGTGGCCGGTGACGGTGTCGGCCCTGATCTCCTTCACCACGCGTTTCTGCGCGCCGGTGAGCGGGAAGGGCAGCTTGTCGCGGTAGAACGTGTTGAACAGCTCGCCGACCTTGGGGAACAGGAGGCCGTCGTTCCTGGTGATGCGCCCGCTGCGCTGCCCGAGGATGTGGAGCTGCGTGCCGAGCAGCTCTTCGAACTTGAGGCGGTAGGTGGCCTCGCGCAGCTTCTGGGGGCTGGTCGGGAAATGAATGTTGTAGAGCGCCTCGCGCAGGCCCATCAGGCCGTACTGCGCGCGCATGGCGTCGGGCAGTGTCTCGGCGATGTGCTCGCCGGCGAGCTGCCAGGCGTTGCACACGAGCGTGTAGATCGCTTTGGTGCCGAGCTGCCCCGTGTTGAGCTTTTCGGTCGTACTGTATACGCCCTGCACGCCGGTGCGGAGCTTGTTCTGCCCCTCGATCACCGACTCGATCTCGGGGTGGACGATCGAGAGCTCGTGCTTGAAGAGGGTAGGGCGCCCGAATATCGTGTATTCGCGTCCCCGCTCGAGACACTTTTCGATCCAGCTGATCCCTTTGAACCAGACGAGCTCGGCCGTTCCCGTGCCGTCCGACACGATGGCCACGAATCGCTTCTTGGGGCCTCCCCCTGCGTGGCGGAACCCCTCGATCCGGGCCCTGATCTGGATGTAGGCGGCCTGTTCGTCGCGGATCTCGGCGATCTTGTAGGTTTTGGTGCGGTCGATGTAGCGGAACGGGAAGTGGTAGAGCAGGTCGCCGACCGTGCGGATGCCGAGCTCGCGCCCGAGCAGCACCGCGCGGCGCTCGCCGACGCCCGTGAGGAACTTGATGTCTCTGTTCAGTATCTCGTTCATTGGGCTAAAGATAGGCAAAAATCGCGATTCCGCGGTGCGTTCCGGCCGTTCCCGGCGTAAATCCGGATGGTGCGACGTCCGTTTTTCGACCCGTTCCGATCTGATCCAGTTGATCTTCCGGACTGCCCGCGCTGTTTTTGATCGGCCCCTGCCTGTATTTCATCCCATTTCCGGGTTAAATGCTTACCTTTGTATTGGGCCGGGCGGTTGTTTCCCGCTTGGCACAGGCGGCCTGCGCTGTCCGTCCCCCCGGTTCCGCCGGGGCCTGTAAACCATACATGCAGTCATGAATCTGTTCTGTCCTTCGCTTACGCAGTATACGCGTCGCCCGACGGTCGAGGTGCGCGTGGGCGCCGTGCGCCTGGGCGGCGACAACCCGATCCGCCTCCAGTCGATGACCAATACCGACACTAACGACACCGGGGCCTCGGCCGCTCAGGTCGTCCGCATCGTCCGGGCCGGGGGCGAGATCGTCCGGCTGACGACCCAGGGGCGCCGCGAGGCGCAGAACCTGGCCGAGATCAAGCAGGCGCTGGCCGGGCAGGGCTTCGGGTCCGTTCCGCTGGTGGCCGATGTGCACTTCAACCCGGCCGTCGCGCTCGAGGCGGCGGCCACGGCCGATAAGGTGCGCATCAACCCGGGCAACTGGGGCGACGACATGGATCGCTTCCGCGAGTTGCTGGCCCGCTGCCGCCGGCGTGGTGTGGCGCTGCGTATCGGGGTCAACCACGGCTCGCTTTCGCCGCGCATGATGGAGCGTTACGGCGACACGCCCGAGGGGATGGTCGCTTCGGCAATGGAGTTCCTGCGCGTTTGCCGCGAAGAGAAGTTCGACCAGGTGGTGCTCTCGATGAAGTCGAGCAACGTCCGCGTGATGGTCTATGCCTACCGGATGCTCGTGGCGGCGATGGATGCCGAGGGGATGCGCTATCCGCTTCACCTGGGCGTCACCGAGGCGGGCGACGCCGGGGACGGCCGCATCAAGTCGGCCGTGGGGATCGGTACGCTCCTGGCCGACGGTATCGGCGATACGATCCGCGTCTCGCTGACCGAGGCTCCCGAGCGCGAGATCGCCGTGGCCCGCAAGCTGGCGTCCTACTTCAGCCTGCGCAACCAGCACGCCCCGATCGACCCGGTGCCCGACGCCTCCGTATACTCCCCCTATGCCTACCGCCGCCGCCCGAGCGTGGCCGTCGGCCGGGTGGGGGGCGACCACGTGCCGCTTATCGCTTCCGAGCTGACGGCCGATGAGCACGCCGCCATTGCGGAGGGCCGTATCGTCGTGCTCGACACCGCGAGCCGCAACGGCGTGGCCGACCAGCGCGCGCAGCTGCTGCGCATGGCGGCCGCGGGCGATACACGCCCGGTCATCCTGCGCCGTCGGTATAAGGAGACCGACCTCGAGACGTTGCAGGTCAAAGCGGCCGCCGACCTCGGCGCGCTGCTGGTCGACGGCTTCGGTGACGGCATCTGGATCGACAACGAGGGCCCGGTCGCGCAGGCCGATATCGACGCCCTCGCGCTGGGCATCCTGCAGGCTGCCCGGGTCCGCATGTCGAAGACCGAGTATATCGCCTGTCCGGGCTGCGGGCGTACGCTCTACGATTTGCAGAGCACGTTACGGAAGATCCGCGCTTATACCGGTCATCTCAAGGGACTGAAGATCGGAGTGATGGGCTGTATCGTCAACGGTCCCGGCGAGATGGCCGACGCCGATTACGGCTACGTGGGGGCCGGGCCGGGCCGCATCACGCTCTACCGGGGCCGCGAGGTGGTCGAGCGGAATATTCCCGAAGCCGAGGCGCTCGACCGTCTCGTCGCGCTGATCCGACGCGACGGCCGCTGGCAGGAGCGGTAGGCCGCATGTTTCGGGCTTGGGCAGGAGCAGCGGGTCGTGTTCATCCCGATCCGGCTGTCTCTCTTTCCGGATTCCGTTCCGGCGGTGTCCGCACCGGGGTTTCCGCTGTTGCCGTGCGGGACATTGCCGCGGTTTGCGGTGCCCGTGCGGCCGGGCCGCCACCGTCCGTCCGTTCTGATGTATGCAGTTGG
>JAFQJK010000056.1 GCA_017415005.1 Rikenellaceae bacterium | reverse complement strand
AGGAGTGACGAAGCGTTCGGTCTGATGCCGCACTACTATGTGTTCAGCATTGAGTTGCGCGGGCCGGTGCCGTCTGCGGAAGACTGACCGCGGACATTCGGTGAAATCGCTTATCTTTATGGCTCGGAATAACGAACGGTGTGAAATGACAGAACAGAAAAAAAGCGTGGCAGAGATACGGGAGCGGTTTGACAACGATGTTGACCGCTTCTCGAACGCCGAGACCGGGCAGACCTCGACGGTCGACTCGGCGTTGGTGATGGACCTGATGCAGGACGCGATCGTCGCCGTCAACCCCGCGATGCGACGGATGTGCGACGTCGGGTGCGGCGGAGGCAACTGGTCGGTGCGCGTGGCGCGCCGGGTACCGGGCCTCGCGGTGACGCTGGTCGACCTGAGCGCCCCGATGCTCGACCGGGCCTCGCAGCGTGTCGCCGAGGCAGGCGGACATGTCGAGGCCCGCATTCAGGGCGATATCCGCGAGGTCAGCCTTCCCCGGGCCGCGTTCGACGCGGTGGTGGCGGGCGCCGTGCTGCATCATCTGCGCTCGCATGACGAGTGGCTCGCGGTGGCGGCCCGTATCTTCGATGCGCTGGTTCCGGGCGGTACGTTCTGGATGTGGGACCTCGTGCGCTATGCCAATCCCGCCGTGCAGGCGATCCAGACGCGGCGCTATGCCGGGTACCTGGTCGCGCAGGGCGGTGAGGAGTACGCGCGGCGTATTTTCGAGCTGATCGAGCAGGACGATACGCCCGAGACGACCGAGTTTATCGTTAAAACGTTGCAGGAGGCGGGTTTCAGCGAGGTGGAGATCATCCACAAGAACACCGTCTTCTGCGCCTTATACGCCCGCAAGCGATGAAGATCGCGCACGTGGCCCTGTGGACCCGCCGGCTCGAGGAGCTGCGGGCTTTCTATGCAAAATATTTTGGCGCGGCGAGCGGCGAGAAGTATGTCAACGCAGTCAAGGGGTTCGAGTCGTATTTCCTTCGTTTCGACGGCGATGCCTCGCTCGAGATCATACGTAGCGCGCAGGTCACAGAGCCTGCCGTGCCCGACCGGATCGGGTGGGCGCATCTGGCGTTCGGCGTTGCTGATCGCGAGGCGGTCCGGGCGCTGACGGAGCGTATGCGTCGGGACGGGATCACCGTGGCGGGCGAGCCGCGGCAGACGGGCGACGGTTGCTATGAGAGCGTCGTGCTCGACCCGGACGGCAACCGGATCGAGATCGTGGTCGGGTAGCCGCCGGCTACATCTTCTCGAGCTCGCCGTTGATGAAGTCGATCTCCTCGCGGCTGAGCTTGAAGGCGACAGCCCCGGCGTTCTGGACAGCCTGATCGGCGTTGCGGGCCCCGACGAGTGCTGCGGTGATGCCCGGGTGTTCGATGGTCCAGCGCAGGACGAGCTGCGAGAGCGTGGCGTCCTTGGCGTCGGCCAGCGGCTTGATCCGTGCGAGGAAGGCGTCGGTGCGGCGTATGCTCTCGTCGGTGAAGAAGGCGTTGGAGGCGCGGTGGTCGCCCTCTGCGAACCTGTACCCGGGCTTCATCTTGCCGGTCAGCAGGCCGCGCTGGAGGGGGCTGTAAGCCAGCACCGCTTTTTTGTGGCGGATGCAGTAGGGGATGGTCTCGGTTTCCATTTCGCGGTTGACCATGCTGAACGGTATCTGGTTCGAGACGAGCGGCAGCGTCCGCTCGGCCTCGGCCATCAGTGCGGCGTCATAGTTGCAGACCCCGGCGTAGCGCACCTTGCCCTGCTCGATGAGCCGGCCGACGGCCTCGAACGTCTCGCTGAGGGGCGTCGTGCTGTCGGGCCAGTGGATCTGGTAGAGGTCGATGTAGT
>JAFQJK010000055.1 GCA_017415005.1 Rikenellaceae bacterium | reverse complement strand
TTTAGTATGTATTTATGTCTTGTGTTTTGCATGTTGCGTCCTGAAAGACACGACTGAAATTCACAATCTTTATGCCAATGGCCCGGAACGCGTCTTTTCTGACAAAACCTGTCAAAACTCCTGCTAATGGCAGACATCCGCCGCCCCCGTTCTGACATTTCGACCGAATCCGGACTGTCGCACGGGCCGATTTCGGCCCCGGACGGACGGAATTTGCCCGGATTTTGCATCCTCTCCGGACAGCAGGAAAGCGATCGCCAGGACCCGACATCCGACGGGCGTTGCAGCGAAAACGACCGGAGGAGCGGCACATTTTTCAACGATTTTTTGCTTTTATCCTTTTTTGTTCTTAATTTTAAAAGCGACGGTAAAGCATTCATCCACTAAAACAATACGAGTATGGTAATAACATTTAATGAGTTGCGCCGGATCAAGGACAAGCTGCCCAGCGGAAGCACCCAGCGCATCGCCCAAGAGCTGAATTTAGATGTGGATACTGTCCGTAATTACTTCGGCGGCAGCCATTTTGAGGAAGGCACGCCTGCCGGCATCCATTACGAAAAAGGCCCCGACGGGGGCGTGGTCACCCTGGACGACACCACGATCCTCGACTGTGCCCTACGCCTGCTGGGCGAGGCGCAACCCGCTACGGCGTAACCCTATCACACAACCTGTCACACAACCGAGAGGACGCTGCGAAGCGTCCTCTTCCGTTTGGGGCACGGCGATTGCCCTGAGGCACGGCAATCGCCCCTGAAACGGGATGCGCGGCGTCACGGGACAAAACAGGATGGCGGCGACACAGGCCGGGAGCCGTCAGGCCCCCGAGCCACAGGGTCGGAGCGGCCAGGGCCCCCCCGGAGCGACAGGGTGCCGCATGGAGACGCAACGCTTGCGGCATGCAATTTTTTTCGTACTTTCACCGTTGAAAAAAGAGGACACCCCGACTAATGCCAAGGAGTATGGAAACGACCACAAGCGAGGACAAGACGCTCCTGATGCGTGAGCATTTCATGAACGCCATCCGCGAACATTTCAGCATCAAAAGCTACGAGATGATCGGGCAGGCGCTGGCCCTGGCCGACGAGAAGCTCGCCGGCCGGACGCGATACGACGGCAGCCCGCTGCTCGGCCACTCGGTCGGCACGGCCCTCATCGTCACGCGAGAGATCGGCCTCGGCCGCAACTCCACCATATCGACCCTGCTGCACGACGTGGTCCGCCTCGGGCTGATGACCCCCGAAGAGGTGGGCGCCCTGTACGGCGAACCGTGCATCGACATCATCAAGGGTCTGTGCAACATCTCGGATGTCGATCCCAAGATGTCGCACGAACAGGCAGACAACTTCCGCGAGCTGATCGTCTCGTACTCGACCGACCCGCGCGTGATCCTCATCAAGCTGGCCGACCGCCTCGAGGTGATGCGCTCGCTCGACATCTTCCCGCCCCAGAAACGCGACAAAAAAGCATGGGAGAGCCTCAACCTCTATGCGCAGATCGCCCACAAGCTCGGCCTATACAACCTCAAAAGCGAGCTCGAAGACCTCTCGCTGCGCCAGCTCGAGCCGGCCGACTACACGATGATCGAGCGCAAGCTGCGCGAGACGGCCTCGGAACGGACCGAGTTCATCGCCGCGTTCCTCCGCCCGATCGAGGAGAAACTGGCCCAGACCAAGATCAAATACCACATCAAGAGCCGCACCAAATCGATCTACTCGATCTGGCGCAAGATGCAGCGCACGGGTATCCCGTTCGAGGAGGTGTACGACATCTTCGCGCTGCGCATCATCATCGACTGCAAGCGCGAGGAGGAGAAGGCCCAGTGCTGGGGCGTCTACTCGGTGATCACCGACTTCTACACCCCCAATCCGGACCGCATGCGCGACTGGATATCGATCCCCAAATCGAACGGCTACGAGTCGCTCCACACAACGGTCGTCACGCCCGAGGGCCGCTGGGTCGAGATACAGATCCGCTCGGAGCGCATGGACGCCGTGGCCGAGCGCGGCATCGCCGCCCACTGGCGCTACAAGGGCGTCAACCAGGGCGGCATGGGCAGCGAGGAGTGGCTCGGCCGCCTGCGCGAGCTGATCGAGAACACCGAGGGACACGCGCTGGCCTCGAAGTTCGACGCCAAGCTCTCGTCGGACGAGATATTCGTCTTCACCCCCAACGGAGACCTGCGCAAGCTGCCCGCCGGGGCCACCGTGCTCGACTTCGCTTACGAGATACACACCAACCTCGGGGCCACCTGCACCGGGGGCAAGATCAACCACCGCGTGGTGCCGCTCAAGGAGGAGCTCCACAACGGCGACATCGTCGAAATCCTCTCGTCGAAGAACCAGAAACCCAAGAGCGACTGGCTCAGCATCGCCCGGACCAACCGCGCGCGGAGCAAGATCAAAGCCTTCCTGCGCGAGGAGCTGGCCAAAGCCGCGAACCTCGGGCGCGAGGAGCTCGAGCGCAAGGTCAAGAACTGGAAACTCCCGCTCACGATCGACGACGCGGTGACCGTGCTGTGCAAATACCACAAGCTCAAGACCGGAACCGAGCTCTACGGACAGATCGCCCAGCAGAAGATCGACCTCGCGGATGTGAAGGATGTCCTCACGCGGCACCTTAATAATGAGCTGCCCGTCAATACGCGGATGCCCTCGTCGGCGACCAAGGCCAGCGCCCGCGTCGACGACGCGCTGGTGATCGACGACAAGCTGAGCGGTATCGACTACAAGCTGGCCAAATGCTGCAACCCGATCTTCGGCGACGACATCTTCGGCTTCACGACCGTCAGTGCCGGGATCACGATCCACCGGACCGACTGCCCCAACGCGGCGCGCCTGATCGCCCGCTACCCCTACCGCGTGCTGCCGGCCCGCTGGCGCGACGACGCGACGGCCGGAGCGTTCCGCGCGACACTGCGCATCCAGGCCGACGATGCGACCGGCATGGTCAACAAGATCGCCGAGGTGATCAACCGCGACCTGAAGATCAACATCCGCTCGATGGCCCTCAGCTCGGCGGGCGGCACGCTGTCGGGCCTGGTGAACATCGAGGTGACCAGCACGCAGATCGTCGACATGGTGATCTACACGCTGCTGCGTATCAAGGGCGTGCAGCGGGTCTACCGCGTCAACAATTAGAGGTGTCACGGCACGGTATTGTCCGAAAACGGCTCCCAAAGGGAGCTGTTTTTGTCATTGTTAGCTCGATGTAAAAAATGTTCCACCCCCCTTGTCCCGACACGAAAGGAGGCCGCTCCGGCAACTCCGGGAACAAGGCCTCTCTTCTTTTGCCTTGATGCAACAGGAGCAAAAGATCAAGGCCTGTGCGGTTTTTGCAACCCGCCGGTGACGCTCAGTAAATATCGGGAACTTCGGGCGCACTTCCAGCCCATCGACCTTTACCCGCCGCATGATGCCGCCCGTCCGCCTGAGCGACAGAAACCCGCTGCGCTCAGACAGCCTGCCGCTGCGGGCGCCGGACTTCGCGGCGCGGCTCCTCCGCAAAAATCGCAAAGGCCGGTCGCCTACCGGCAGATGGCCATAAAAAAGGAAATCGCGGTTGTCTTCACATTTCTGCCCGTCGGAAGCGGGTGGCAGGCCGCACGGCTTCCGACGGCAGCGGAAAGACCCGGTGATCTTTCCGCCTGACAAAACCGGGTTTGGCCGCGTTTTATGAGCGGCAGACCTCGGGACTGCCGGTGCTGCGATGGCAAAAGAAGGCGTCCCGGCGGCACAGGACCATTGGATGGCCCCCGACATGACGGCCGGCCTGTAATCGCGACAACAGGGAAGCCGGGCTCAGCGCCCGCCGTTTCACGACCGGCAACGACCGGCACGGCAATGCGCCGGCGCCGCCCGCTCAGGCGCACAACCGGTCCGGACGCACAACCGGTCCGGACGGCAGGATGCCTCCCGCCACCCGGGCCGGAAGCCGTACACTCCGCGGCAAACCGAAAAAAATGCTAACTTTGCGGGGTTGTCAATCCGTACCGGCCCGCTATGCTGAAACTTCTTTACCAAATCTCAGGCCTGATGGCGCTGGGGCTCGGTTTCCTCGGGGTCTTCCTCCCGGTGCTCCCGACCACCCCGTTCCTGCTGCTCGCGCTGTGGTGCTTCTCGCGCAGCTCGCCGCGCCTCAGGCACTGGCTCCTGACCAACCGGCTGTTCGGACGGTACCTCGACAACTACCACAACGGGCGCGGCATCCCGCTGCAAGCCAAAGTATGGACCCTCGTGCTGCTCTGGGGCACGATCACCTGCTCGGCACTGCTGGCCATCGACCTGCGCTGGGTGCGCATCCTGCTCTTTGCGATAGCCGTGGGGGTCACCATACACATCCTGCGCATCAAAACCTACCGCCATGAAAAATAAGCCCATCGTCGTCATCGCCCCCACAGAGGCCGAAATCGGGCCGTTCCGCCGCCTCGCGGTCCCCGGCATACACCTCTGGATCACCGGAGTCGGCACCATCGGCGCAGCGCTGAACACCATGCAGGCCATCGTGAAGTTCGACCCGCGCCTGATCATCCTCGGCGGCATAGCCGGAGCCTACGCCGGGAGCGGCCTCGCGATCGGCGACACCGTGCTGGTCGGGACCGAGACAACGGCCGACATGGGCGCGTTCCGCGGCGACGGCTTCCACCCGAAGTTCGGCACCCGGCTCACATGCCCCCACACCGCCAGGTACCCGCTCTTCCCCACCGTACACAGCAACAGCGTCAACTGCGCCGGCGCGCCGTTCATCCGGACCGACGGTATCCAGATCGAGAACATGGAGGGCGCCGGGTTCTTCCACGCCTGCCTGATCACCGACACGCCGTTCCTCGAACTACGCACCGTATCGAACATCGTAGGCGCAGATCGTGCCGAATGGGACATCGAGGGAGCCGCCCTGGCGCTCTCGGGGTCCCTCAACCTCCTGATCCATGAAATTGAAGCTTAGCATATCCCCCTGCCCGAACGACACGTTCATGTTCGACGCCCTCGTTCACGGGCGCATCGACACCGAGGGCCTCGGATTCGACCTGTGCATGGCCGACATCGAGCAGCTCAATGCCGCGGCCGCGGGGTCCGACCGACCCGACATCAGCAAACTGAGCTACGCCGCCTATCCGGAGATCGCCGACCGCTATCTGATCCTCGACAGCGGAAGCGCGCTGGGCCGCGGCAACGGACCGCTGCTCGTGAGCCGGAAGCCGATCTCGACGGACGACCTCGACGGCGCCACCGTCGCCGTCCCGGGCCTGCACACCACGGCCAACCTGCTGCTCGCGCGGCTGTACCCGCAGATAGCGGACCGCAAGGCGCTGCTCTTCTCGGAGATCGCCCCGGCCGTTGCGCGGGGCGACTTCGCGGCCGGCGTGCTGATCCACGAGGGACGGTTCACCTACCGCAGCCAGGGACTCCACCTGGTCGCCGACCTCGGCCTCGAATGGGAGCGCGTGAGCCGCCTGCCCCTTCCGCTCGGGGCCATCGTCGTCTCGCGCTCGCTCGCGCCCGAGGTGCAGCGCGCAGCGGGGCGAGTCCTACGGCACAGCGTGGCCTACGCAATGGCCCATCCCGAAGCCTCGCGCGAGTTCGTCCGCAAGCATGCCCAGGAGATGAGCGACGAGGTGACACGCAACCACATCGACCTCTTTGTCAACGACCACTCCCTCGCACTGGGCGACGAGGGGCGCCGTGCCGTACGGGAACTGCTCGGACTGCCCGACGAAACGATCTTCGTATCATGAACGACCTGCTGCAATCGCTACGCGACGCGGGCAACCTGCGCCAGCTCGCCACCGTCGGGGGCGACGCCCGGCACCTTATCCACGAGGGACGCCGCTATCTCAACCTCTCGTCGAACGACTATCTCGGCCTGTCGGCCGACACGGCGCTGCAACGGGAGTTCTTCGCCACGCTCGATCCGGCACGCCACTTCGTGATGAGCAACCCCTCGTCGCGCCTGGTGACCGGCAACAGCCCCGAATACGACCGGACGGAAAGCACCCTGTCGGCCCTGTTCGGGGGCCGGAGCGCGCTCGTGCTGAGCAACGGATTCGCGATCAACACGGGCGTCCTGCCGGCCATCGTGCAAAAAGGCGACCTCATCCTGGCCGACAAGCTCGTGCACGCCAGCCTGATCGACGGGCTGCGCCTCGGAGAGGCCGAGTGGCAGCGCTTTGCCCACAACGACACGGACCATCTGGAGCGCCTGCTCCGCAAACTGCGCACAGCGTACAGGAACGTCTGGATCGTCACCGAGTCGATCTTCAGCATGGACGGCGACCGGGCCCCGCTCGCACGTCTGGTGGAACTCAAACGGCAGTACGACCTGAAACTATACCTCGACGAAGCCCATGCGTTCGGCGCCTGCGGCGCGGACGGCACCGGACTGGCCCGGGCGGCAGGGCTCGACGGCGAGGCGGACGTGCTGATCGCCACGCTCGGCAAGGCGCTCGCCTCGTGCGGCGGATTCGTCATCACCGACGCCACCACGCGCGAGCTGCTCGTCAACCGGATGCGCACGCTGATCTTCTCGACGGCGCTGCCGCCGGTCAACCTGCTGTGGACCGATTTCCTGCTCCAGCGGCTGCCCGGTATGAGCGCACGCCGCGAGCACCTGGCCGGACTCGCCGGCCGCCTCGGCGCGCGGCTGGCCCCGAAGATCGCCGGGCCGTCGCACATCATGCCGCTCATCGTGGGCGACAACCACCGCGCACTGGCGCTGGCCGGACGGCTGCGCGAGGCCGGCTTCTGGACCTCGGCCATCCGCCACCCGACCGTCCCGCAGGGCTCGGCCCGGCTGCGCATCTCGCTCAATGCAGCGCTCACAGACAACGATATCGACCGATTTACCGAAGCATGGAACAACATTGGCTGATCAGAAACGGCAACACGCGCCTGCTGGTCGTGGCCCTCGGATGGGGCGCCGACCCGCGCGCCATCGGGCACCTCACCCCGGACGGGTATGACGTGCTGTGCCTCTACGATTACCGGACGGTCGAACCCGTGCCGGCCCAAACGCTCGCCCGCTACCCGCAACGCACGCTCATGGCCTGGTCGTTCGGGGTGCGCGTCGCCGAGGCGATCTTCGCCCGCGGCACGTTCGGCGCCGCGGTGGCCCTCTGCGGCACGCCGCGACCGGTCGACGACGCGCTGGGTATCCCGGTCCGGGCGTTCGAGGCCACACTGCGCGGCCTCAGCGCCGCGGGCGACCTGAAATTCAACCGCCGGACCTACGGCGAGAGCTACGAGGCGCTGTTAGGCCCCCGTCAGGCCGAACAGCGCCCGCTCGGGACGCGGATCGCGGAGCTCGAAAGCCTATACCGGCTCGCGCAAACGCCCTATACGCCGGCGCTCGACTGGACCCGTGCCGTCGCGGGCGGCCGCGACCTGATCTTCCCGCCGGCCAACCAGCTCCGCTACTGGGGCGACCGGGCCGAGCTCATCGCCGATATGCCCCACTACCCGTTCGCCGACCGCGACCTAATCCTCCGCTACCTTGGAAACGAATAAACAACTGATCCGCCGCCGCTTCGGCCGGGGCTTCGCCCGCTACGACCGGCTGGCCGTCGTACAGCAGGCCCTGTGCGACGAGCTGGCCGGAATGATCGCGAGCCACATCGCCGGGCCTCCCTCCCGTGCCCTGGAGATCGGGACGGGGACAGGATTCCTCACGCGGCGCCTCATCGCCCGGTACCCCGACACCGAGTGGTTCCTGAACGACATCGCCGACGAGTCGGAAGCCTTCCTCGCGCCCCATACCGAAGGACGCCGGACGACCTTTCTCGCCGGCGACGCCGAGCGCCTCGCGCTGCCCCGCCGCCTCGACCTCGTCGCATCGGCCTCGACCGTGCAATGGTTCGACGACCTGGAGGCCTTCGCCGCACAGGCCATACACGCACTCGCCCCCGGCGGCCTGCTGGCCCTCTCGACCTTCGGGCCCGAGAACTTCGCCGAGATCAGAGCGCTCACGGGCGAATCGCTCGAATACCTCACACCCGGCGAGCTCCGTGGCATGCTCGGAGCGCAGGGCTACACGATCGCCGAGGCGCGCGAGCACACGACCCGCCTTGCGTTCGACACCCCGGGCGACGTGCTGCGCCACATCAAGGCCACCGGGGTCAACAGCCTGCGCCCGGTACGCTGGGGCGTCGGCCGCTTCACCCGCTTCGAACGCGAGTACCGAGAACGCTTCGCCGACGCCGCAGGGCGGGTCTCGCTCACCTACCACCCGATCCTCGTCATCGCCCGCAAGCCGGGTGCGGAAGGCCGACCCCACGTGTAACCTGCCGCCGGCCCGGCACCGCACAGTCTACCCGGCACCGCAGAGCGGACCGATACCCGGGAACGGCTTTGCGAACACAACCCATTCCGACAGAATATGCCAGCCATGATGACCCACGAAGAACTGCACGAACTGCTCGACACGCTCCACGACCGCTACAACCGGCCCGAATTCATCGAGGCCGACCCGATCTCGGTCCCGCACGCCTTCAGCCGCCCGGAGGACATCGAGATCAGCGGCTTCCTGGCCGCAACGATCGCCTGGGGCAACCGCAGGACGATCGTGCGCAACGCCCGCCGCCTGCTCGCGCTGATGGACGGCACGCCGCACGACTTCACGCTGAACGCCACCGAGCGCGAGATGCTGCCGCTGCTCGACTTCGTGCACAGGACGTTCAACGGCACGGACGCCGTCGCGTTCGTCCGGGCGCTCCGCCCCTTCTATGCGGACGGCGGCACGCTCGGGGACTTCTTCGCCGCCGAGTACGCCCGCCACGGCGACATGCGCCCGGTGCTCGCCGCGTTCCGCGAGCGCTTCTTCGCCCGAGAGCACCCGCCGCGGTGCGAGAAGCACCTCTCGTCGGCCGCATCGGGTGCGGCCTGCAAGCGGCTCAATATGTACGTCAAATGGATGGTGCGGCGCGACGACCGGGGCGTAGACTTCGGCCTGTGGAACGGAGTGCCCGCCTCGGCGCTCTACCTGCCGCTCGACGTGCACACGGCCGGCATGGGCCGCGCACTGGGCCTGCTCACCCGCCGCCAGAACGACTGGCGCGCCGTCGAGGAGATCACCGCCGCACTGCGCCGCTTCGATCCGGCAGACCCCGTGCGCTATGACTTCGCGCTGTTCGGCGCCGGGATCAGCGGATACTTAAAATAAGGGATAGGCCCAGGCGGTCTGCGAGGATAGCGCCCGCAAGGGAGAGGCCGCCCGGCGTCCTCGGGCGGGAACACCGGCAAGAACCGCACGGCGGATCGCATAGCATCCGGAGCCCGAGGCGGGACACCGCTATTCATCGGCGAACGGATATTCATTCGGCGAACGGAGCCGGGGTGGACGGCTTTCCCGAAAAATAGCTATTTTTACGGGACCGAACGACCGGCCCGGGAACGCGAGGGTCACGGTCGCCCCCCGGCAGGCCGGAGACGCAACGCCGAAGGGGAGCGACCCGACCCGGCAAGACGGGGCGCGTCATGCGGAGCAAGACAAAACCAAAGCCATGCCCAACGATTACTTCCGTTTCAAGCAGTTTACCGTCCGGCAGGCCGGAGTCCCGATGAAGGTCGGCACCGACGGCGTACTGCTGGGTGCCTGGGCCGCGTTCGACGGCACGGAGCGGCACATCCTCGACATCGGTACCGGGACGGGCCTCATCGCGCTGATGGCGGCCCAGCGTACCGCCTCGGACGACCCGCGGCGACCCGAGGCCCTCGTCGACGCCGTCGAGATCGACGCCGCGAGCAGCCGGATGGCCGCGCTCAACGCCGCCTCGTCGCCCTGGGCGCCGCGCATCCGCGTCCACCACAGCCCGCTGCAAACGTATGCGCCGGAGTGCGCGACCCGCTACGACCATATCCTCACCAACCCGCCCTACTTCACCGAGTCGCTCACGCCGCCCGACGCCGGACGCGCGCTGGCCCGCCACGCCGACGCGCTGCCGTTCGACGAACTGGCCCGGCACTCGGCCGCGCTGCTCGCCCCGGGCGGCCGGCTGTCGCTCATCCTGCCCCCCGACGCGGTGGCCGCCTTCACGCTCCGCGCGCTGGCCCACGGGCTGCGCTGCGCGCGCAAGACCGACGTATTCCCGACTCCCACCGGGCGTATCAAGCGCACATTGGCAGAATTTATGTTCCATCCCCCGCGGTACGACGCCGATTTCCTCATCATTGCCGACGAAGGGCGCCGCGGATACTCGGAGGAATACCGCGAGCTCACGCGCGATTTTTACCTGAAGTTCTGAGCGATGTGCCGTTTTTCGACAAAATAATGTAATTTCGTTCCGTATAACCATGGGGCCCGGCCGGAACCCGCAGCGCGCAACCGCATGCCCGGACCGCCCCGCCAAATACAGACAACCGATGAAAAAACTCACCGTCATGATGCTGGCCGCCGCGACCTGTGCCGCCGCCGGGGCCTCGGCACAAACCGTCAGCGCCTATAAAGCCAATGTGATCGACCAGGCCAACGCCGTATCGTACGCCCTGCCGCGCACCGTGCTGCGCGTCGAGCTCACCGCACAACGAACCATCGTCCGCAGCGGCCCGTACGCCCGATTCGCGCAGCGCTACCTCGGGGTGATCGCCCCGCTGGCCGACAAGGAGCTGTACGCCATCACCGATGCCCGCATGACCTATTGCGAGGAGGCCGATCCGGCACAGGTCTATGTGCTCAACAACCCGGGCAGCATCGACGGCACGGTATACACGATCACGCCCGAGGGCGCTGTGGCCGTAAGCCCCGGCGGATCGCAGCCGGCCCGCTTCGCGGCGGCGGCCTGCGGCATCGCAGCCCCGACGGCCGACGCCATCACGCCCATCTCGAACATCCTGAGCGACACGAGCTTCGTGAAAGTGCCGATCAACAAGAAGAAGATCGCCGAGTCGAGCCTTGAAGAGATGGCGGCCGACGCGGCCAACACGATCTTCCTGCTGCGCAAGCGCAAGATGGAGCTCGTAACGGGCGAGGCGGGCGAAAACGTGTTCGGCGCCGGACTCGAGGCCGCACTTCGTACGCTCACCACGCTCGAAGAGGAGTACCTGGCCCTGTTCATGGGCAAGCAGGCCGTGCAGACCGTGACCCGCACCTACGACGTGATCCCCGAGGCGGGCAAGAACAACCTGATCGTCTGCCGCTTCTCGCCCACGGCCGGCCTGCTGGCCGACAACGACCTGAGCGGGCAGCCGATCGTCCTCGAGATCACGCCCGAGCAGAAAGCCGATGCCATCGCGCTGCCGCGCAAAGCGCCGCGCGAGGCCAAGGGCACGATCTACTACCGCGTGGCCGACATCGCCCGGTGCCGCCTCGTGATCGGCAAGAACCTGCTGCTCGACGAACGCGTGCCGGTCTACCAGTTCGGCCAGGTGGCCGAGATGCCCGTTCCCACCGCCAAGAAATAGCCGATGAACGACACAGCACGCATGGTCGGCCTGCTGCGCCGCCTCCGGACCGAGACCAACGGCGCGGTGGTCGAAGCCATGGAGCAACGGGGCGTACACTACCCGCTCAGCTACGGGGTGGCCGCCCACACCATCAAGAAGATCGCAGGGGAGTACGGGACCGACCACTCCCTTGCGCTGCTCCTGTTCAGCCAGCAGGTGCGCGAGCTCAAGCTGGCGGCACTCTACATTGCCGATCCGGCCCGGCTCAGCGCCGGGATCATGGAGCAATGGACGCACGGGATGACGCCCGAACTGGCCGACCATGCCGCAGCGGTCCTATTCTGCCGGGTCGACCATGTGACAGAGACCGCGCTCGAATGGACAGGCGGCGACGACCGGGAGCTGCAAAGCATGGCACTGCTCATGCTCGGACGGGCCGCCACAGGGCCCGACAGCCGGACGCTTCCGGACAGCGCGCTCGAGACCATCGGTCGGCGGGCAGTCGCGCTCGTAGCGAAGACCCCCGACGATATGCGCCTCAGCCAGGCAGCGACATTCTTCCTCGCACGGCTGGCACGGCGGGGAGAAGCGCAGCGCGACCTCGCCCGGGCGCTGGCCGGCACGCTGGAGGAAACGCCCGGGGCGGGCCCGGAGCATCTGCGCAGCGAGATCGGCTGGCAGACCGAATACCTATAGCCTCGCGATCCGCTCAGTCCGGAACAGGCCGCATAAAGGCCCGGAAAATAACACAATCCATCCGATCAACAGCAAAAACAGGCCGCGCATCGTTTCTTGCGCGGTTTTTGCGCTTACCGGGTCAAATGCTCTGCCAATGGACAACTTCAAGGACCTGATCGCCGGGGAGACTCCGGTACTGGTCGATTTCTTCGCTACATGGTGCGGCCCGTGCAAGGTCATGCACCCGATCCTCGAACAGGTGAAACACAGCCTCGGGGAGTCGCTGCGCATCGTCAAGGTCGACATTGACAAGCCCGGGAACCGGCCGCTCGTCGAAACCCACCGCGTAGCCTCGGTCCCCACGCTGCTGCTCTTCGCCAAAGGAGAGGTCCGGTGGCGGCACAGCGGGGTGGTCGAAGCCCGCACCCTCGAAAAGATCATCAACCAAACGAACGCATAAGCCATACCCGGCAGCACCCGTATGGAGCGCCTGCCCGGACCCAAAGCAAGCGCCGGCCCGCAACCGGTAACGGGAACAGTAACACGGCCGGAACTTAAAAAGTTAGCTGTAAGCCAATGCAGTATTTCTCATCGAAATAGATCTCCCGGCCGATCTACTGCAAACGGAACCCGGCTGTCAAGGCCGGTCGCTTGCCCGATATGCTCCTGCGAAAGAGTCCGCCTGCCCGCGTAATGCGGACAGGCGGACTTGATTGCGGACGGGGCCATACGGAACGTTCGGCAGGAAAAGGAGCTGACAACAAAACAAGCTGAAGACGACAAGACGCAATAAGAGGCAGGTCGTCTCCTCGTCTTCATACAGGTCTTCACGCAAGTCTTCCCAAGAGAATGACAGATAACAGGACGGCAGAACGGACCGATCGGCACGGCAGGGGCGCCGAGCGAATCAAAGTACCGGCAATAACGTACAAACGAACGGCAGGAGGCAGACAATAAAGGGAGGCAAAGCCAGCCGGAGGTCGGGCCCCAAGGGCATGCGGCCCGCCGGTGCATCGCCGGCACCGATCCGTATGATTGAAAAAACAGGATCGGGGTTCGGCAATCCTGGTGGATGAACGTCCCGGCCGTCCTCGGCTTTCGCTATTTTTGACTTTGTCCTAAACAGGATGCGCCTCGGGCAGGCTCAGACAAGTTTGGCTTGCCGCCCGGCTTTCGCTATTTTTGCAGAAAACAGGACGCGGTTCGGGCATTTTTGCCAATCAATTTGCACGATGCCGCTTACCTTTCGCTATTTTTGTCCCCGGCCCGGACTCTCCGGGCCCCCAGCCAATGCCTGACATGAACCCCGAAATAAGCGCCATCCTGATCGACTGGTACGCCTCGCACCGCCGCGACCTGCCATGGCGCGACACGCACGATCCGTACCGCATCTGGCTGTCGGAGATCATCCTGCAACAGACGCGCGTCGCGCAGGGAACGGACTACTACCACCGCTTCGTGCAGCGCTTCCCCGACATCGCGGCACTGGCCGCAGCCCGGGAGGACGAGGTGCTCAAGCTCTGGCAGGGCCTCGGCTACTACAGCCGCGCGCGTAACCTGCACGCCGCGGCCCGGCAGGTCGCGGACGAGTTCGGAGGCCGCTTCCCGGACACCTACGAGGATGTCCGCTCGCTACGGGGCGTGGGCGACTACACGGCTGCGGCGATCTGCTCGTTCGCTTACGGGCAACCCCACGCCGTGGTCGACGGGAACGTCTACCGCGTGCTGGCCCGGCTGTTCGACACGGACCTGCCGATCGACAGCACACAGGGCAGGCGGTACTTCCAGCAGTTGGCCGACGGACTGCTCGACCGGCGCCGGCCCGGCCTGTCGAACCAGGCGATCATGGAGTTCGGAGCCCTGCAATGCACGCCCCGCTCGCCCGGATGCCCGGAGTGCCCGCTCGGCGACAGGTGCCTCGCGCTCCGGAGCGGAAGCGTCGAACGGCTGCCCGTCAAAAACGGCAGGACACAGGCACGCCCGCGCTACTTCAACTACCTGCATATCCGTTGCGGAAGCTCGATGTTACTGCGCCAGCGGACCGGGAAGGATATCTGGCAGCATCTCTACGAGCTTCCGCTCATAGAGACCGAAGCGCCGGCCGGCTGGGACACCCTGCACCGGCTCCCGCAATTCGCGGCGCTCACGGCAGAGATGGGAACGCTGACGCTCGCATCGACGTGCGAGATGCCGCGTCACCAGTTATCGCACCAGACGATCCACGCCACCTTCTACGAAGTCGGCGCCGAGCGGCTGGACCGGGCGCCCGGCGACTGCCTGCTGATCGACGAACGGCAGCTCGGCGACTATGCCATCGCGCGGCTGACGGAACTCTATCTCGAAAAGAAGTAACGGTCCGCGGTACGGCCCCATCCGGCCGGCGGAAGCGGCAATCCGGGGGATGAAGGCTTCGGGAGCGATCCTTGCGGAATACCGGCAGAAGGAGCGACCCGCCTACGGGCCGGTGCGGCAGTCCTGACCGAAAACGCTGGCAGACGGCGCGGGTACACTGAGCATCCGGCAACCGAGGAAGCGATCCTTGAGGGAGATCGGCAGATGGAGCGGCCCGCCTGCGGGCCGGTGCGGCAGTCCTGACCGAAAACGCTGGCAGACGGCGCGGGTACACTGAGCATCCGGTAACCGAGGAAG
>JAFQJK010000054.1 GCA_017415005.1 Rikenellaceae bacterium | reverse complement strand
GCGGAGAGGACGGGATTCGAACCCGTGGTACCCCTTGCGAAGTACGTCGGTTTAGCAAACCGGTGGTTTCAGCCACTCACCCACCTCTCCAAACCTTATTCTGGTTTTCGGTGACGCAAATGTAAATCAATTTTCGCGATTTACCAAACAGCCGCAGCCATTTGATGCGCCTTCGCGGTTAAAATATGAACCGCGAGCTGATCTCCTTGTAGTTGTGTACGCGCTCGATCACGTCGGCGAACATATCGGCAATGCCCAATACGGTGAATTTGTGCAGGTCGGCATCCTTGCGCAGCGGGATCGAGTCGGTGACCATCACCTCGCTCAGCGCGCTGTCGTTGATCCGGTCGTAGGCCGGGCCCGAGAGCAGCGGGTGTGTGGCGGCGGCACGTACGCTACGCGCGCCCTTCTCCATGAACATATTGGCCGCCTTGGTGATCGTGCCCGCCGTGTCGATCATGTCGTCGAGGATCACGATGTCGCGCCCTTCGACATCGCCGATGGCCGTCATCTTGGCCACGACGTTGGCTTTCTCACGCTGCTTGTGGCAGATGATCATCGGGGCGTTGAGGTACTGCGCGTAAGCGTTGGCCCGCTTGGCTCCGCCCATGTCGGGCGCTGCCACCGAGAGGTTCTCGAGGTTGAGGTTCTTGATATAGGGAACGAAGATACCGCTAGCGTAGAGGTGGTCCACAGGAATGTCGAAGAATCCCTGAATCTGGTCGGCATGCAGGTCCATCGTCATGATGCGGTCGACGCCGGCGGCGCGCAGGATATTGGCGACCAGCTTGGCCCCGATCGATACGCGCGGCCGGTCCTTGCGGTCCTGCCGTGCCCAGCCGAAGTAAGGCATCACGGCGATCACGCGGTGTGCCGATGCGCGGTGTGCCGCATCGATCATCAGCAACAGCTCCATCAGGTTGTCCGCGGGCGGAAAGGTCGACTGGATGATGAACACCGTGCATCCGCGGATGCTCTCGTTGTAGGCGGGCTGAAACTCACCGTCGCTGAAATCCAGCACCGACGAATCGCCCAGTTCGCTCCCGTAGCTGCGGGCTATCTTCTCCGCCAGGTAGCGTGACTCCCTGCAGGCGAAGAATTTGAGCTTGTGTATAGCCATTTCAGATTGTAGTTGGACTGTTCGAAGGGCAAATTTAGCGGTTTTGGTTGGAAATCCCCTATAAAAAAGCGTTTTTTATTCACATTCGCTCAAACAACGTTCGATGAACGAGAGGATCTGGTCGCGTCCCTCGCGCTTTTCCGACGAGGTGGCGAAGATCGGCGGGAGCGTTTCCCACGTTTCGTGCAGCTTGCGCTTGTAGCGGGCTATGTTCGACGCGGTCTGGTTGACGCCCTGCTTGTCGCATTTGGTGAAGACGATCCCGAACGGCACACCGTTCTCGCCCAGCATGTTGATGAAGTCGATGTCGATCCGCTGCGGTTCGAGCCGCGAGTCGACCAGTACGAACAGGAGGCACATCTGCTCGCGCTTGAGGACATAGTCCGTGATTAGCTTCGAGAACTCCTCGCGCGCGTTTTTCGACACCCGAGCATAGCCGTATCCCGGCAGGTCGACGAGATACCAGCGCCCGTCGATCAGGAAGTGGTTGATCAGCCGCGTCTTGCCCGGCTTGCCCGACACCTTGGCGAGCCCCGGCTTGTCGGTGAGCATGTTGACGAGCGACGACTTGCCGACATTCGAGCGCCCGATAAAGGCGAACTCGGGGAGTGTTCCCTCGGGGCACTGCCCGATCTTCTGGCTGCTGCATTGAAATATGGCGGAATGGATGTGCATAGTGTTCGCTTTTATGTGATCGGATTGGCCTTGGCTAAGCCGTACATGCTTTTGCACCGGGATTTCCTGTGTTCGTGAATGCAGGGATACAGCCAGCCGATCCCGATGGCGGATTGTCCCCGGCTTTCGTTATCTTTGCAGAAAATAGGATACGGTTCAGTAATCTTTAGGCAAACAGGTTTCCCTTCAATTGCTCTTACCATTCACTATCTTTGCAGAAAATAGGATCTGCCTCGGGCAAAGCCCCAAACGAGCTTGGTTTTGCCGCCCGGCTTTCGCTACCTTTGACTCTGTCTTAGATAGGATGCGCCCCGGCAATCTTTTGCGTGCGAGCCCGCACGATTGCCCTCGGCTTTCACTACCTTTGTAGAAGATAGGATGCGGTTCGGCAATCTTTAGAAAACAAGTTTTCCTCCGATTGCTCTCACCTTTCACTACCTTTGCACAAAGGTACATTTATTTTTTCAGAAACTTTAAACGATACATGCCATGGCAACCATTGAAACCATCTATCAGGGCCAGCTTCGTTCGGAGGCGACCCATCTGCAGTCCGGAACCAAGATTGTCACCGACGCTCCCGTCGATAACCACGGCAAGGGCGAGTCGTTCTCGCCGACCGACATGGTGGCTGCCGCGCTGGGTAGCTGTATGCTGACCATTATGGGTATCGCCGCTGAAGCGCGCGGCATCGACATCTCGGGGACGAAACTTTCGATCACCAAGATCATGGCCGCCGACCCGCGTCGGATCAGCGAGATCAAGATCGAGTTCCGCTTCCCGGCCGACTATGATGCGAAGTTCCGTCGTATCCTCGAGAATGCAGCCGAGACGTGCCCTGTGGCCAAGTCGCTGCATCCCGACCTTAAGCAGACCATATCGTTCGTTTACGCGAAGTAAGGCGTTCCGGATCGTTGTCCGGAGGCGTTCGGTCGCCGGTACTTTCCCGGCGCATAGGGCCGGTGGCGATCTTGGGGGCGCGGAGAGCCGCAGTGCCGCTTGTGCCTACCCGGCATATAGCCGGAGAGCACCGAAGAGCGTTCTTCGCGATTCCGATGTAAAAAGCCGCACCAAAGCTGGTGCGGCTTTTTCATGTATATCTGCCGGATTACCGTGCAACAGTGCGGGTCGGCGCTCCCTTGTCGGTGCCGAGGCCGAGGCCTTTGGCCACGCGTTCGGCAAAGTCGGCGTCCATTTCGCGGAAATGCTTCATCTGGCGCAGGATGATCTCGGCCCGTGCCGGTCCGTCGATCCCCTTCATCGCCTCGACGATGTTGTGCACGAGGTGCTCGCGGTCGGTCTCGGTCATTACGTCGCGGTAGAGCGCACGCGGTTGCGAGTAGTGGTCGTCCTCGCCCGGCGCGTTGCGGTCGTACCAGTCGGCGAGCTCCGATTCGAGCTTGCGGGCCGGACCGGCGTATTTCGGGTCGGTCTGCGGATTGTCAAAGCTGTTGGGCGTGTAATTGGGCCGTGCGCCGCCGTTGCCGTTAAAGGCCATGAAGCCGTCGCGCTGATAGTTGGTCACCGGCACGGCGGGCCGGTTGACGGGCAGCGTGGCGAAGTTGGCGCCGAGCCGGTAGCGTGCCGCGTCGGCATAGGCGAAGATACGCCCCTGCAGCATCTTGTCGGGCGAGAAGTCGATGCCCGGCACGATGTTCGACGGGGCGAACGAGGCCTGCTCGACCGTCTCGAAGTAGTTTTCCGGTATCTCGTTCAACTCGAGGATACCGACCTCGATGGGCGGGAAGTCCTTGTGCGACCATGTTTTCGTGAGGTCGAACGGATTGTAGCGGTAGGTACGGGCCTGTTCGGGTGTCATGATCTGCACTTCGAGCCGCCAGCGGGGATACTCGCCGATGGCGATCGACCTGACCAGGTCGCGCTGGTGGAAGTCGAGGTCCACCGCTTTCATTTTGGCGGCTTCCTCGTTCGTCATGTTGACGATACCCTGCAGTGTCTTGAAGTGGAATTTCACCCAGTGGATGTCGCCTGCCTCGTTGACGAACGAGTAGGTGTGGCTGCCGAAGCCGTGCATGTTACGCCAGGTGTACGGCGTTCCGCGGTCGCTCATCAGGATGATCACCTGGTGCAGGCTCTCGGGATTGAGGCTCCAGAAATCCCATTGCATCGTCGCGCTGCGCAGGTTGGTGTGGGGGTCGCGCTTCTGCGAGTGGATGAAGTCGGGGAACTTCTTCGGGTCTTTGATGAAGAAGATCGGTGTGTTGTTGCCCACCATGTCCCAGTTGCCCTCGT
>JAFQJK010000053.1 GCA_017415005.1 Rikenellaceae bacterium | reverse complement strand
TGCCAGCGTGGTCCGCACCGACGTCTCGAACCTCAAGGAGCTGCGCCAGCAGGTACGTGCCGAGGCGGCCAAGGCAGCCCGGATGAACGCCGAAACGCTGGCCGGAGCCCTCGGGCAACAGGCGGGCCCTGCGATCTACATTCAGGATTTCAGCTATAACGCACGCCCGTACAGCAACGTGATGATGATGGCCAAGAGCGCCGTGATGGACAGCGCCGCAGGGACCGAGGAAGCCGCCCCGCAGCTTGAGTTCGAGAAGGTCAAGATCGAGCATTCGGTCCTGGTGCGTTTCAAGCTCGGCGAATCGGCCCGATAGCGACGCGATGCCCCTGATCCGCCCCACGATCGAGCCCACGGCCGACGGGTCGCCGACATTGCGGCATCCGCTGCTGGGCGACTGCTACCACTCGGTACGCGGCGCGCTCGGCGAGGCCGGGCACGTCTTTATCGGGCACGGGTTCAGAGCCGCATGCGAAAAGCGGCGGGAGGACGGCTCCTCCCGCCCTCTTCGTATCTTCGAAGCGGGGTTTGGCAGCGGCCTCAACGCCTGGCTCACGCTCGTGGCTGCCGACGAAGCCGGGTGCCCGGTCGAGTACCACGCCGCCGAGCTCTACCCGGTCGCACCGGAGGTGGCGGCGGCGCTCGGATACACCGACGATCCGCGCTTCATGCAACTGCATGCCGCCCGTTGGGAGACCCATGAGCGGATTTCACCGCTGTTCACGCTGAAAAAGCAGGAGAAAGCGTTGGAAAGGATGGAATTTGACGGTATATTTGATCTGGTGTATTACGATGCTTTCGCCCCGGACACGCAACCGGAGCTCTGGACCGCAGAGCTGTTCGGACGGATCGGCCGGGCCATGCGTCCCGGAGGGCTGCTGGTCACCTACTCGGCCAAGGGCACGGTCAAGCAGGCGCTGCGCGCGGCAGGATTCGAGGTGCACCGGTTGCCGGGCGCCCTCGGCAAGCGGCACATGCTGCGGGCCGTCAGGCTGTAGCCATCCCGTCGCAGGGCGTCGGCCCGGAATACGTCGCCGCGAGGCAAAGACCTGACAACGCGCCTCGGCAAGGTGACTGGCCGACGCGGAGCCGGAGCGCCGACGCGATATGGAAGCATCGGCGAACGGACAGCCTGTCGGACGCCCGACAACGAAGCGAAGGCCCGGCAGACGCAGGGCGTCGGGCGAACGGACAGACCGGGGCGGGAAGGCAGAGGACAGACGGAGACAAGAGACAGACTAACGAGGGTCCAAGCAACAGGACAGGCGCACCAACGGACTGCCGGCCCGATGGCCCGACCGGAGGCACGCAGACCGGCGGATCAAAGGCCCCGCGCCCTTCCCGGGCGCAGCCGCCCTGGGCGTACATCCTGCGCGCATAACACACGTAATCATGGACAAAACCTATACCTTTACCTACCGTCACACACGACCCGAGGAGCTTGCCGCTCCGGACCTGCAGCTCGTGGAACGGGCGCGCGCGGCGGCCGCGGCGGCGTACGCCCCCTACTCCGGATTCCGGGTCGGGGCAGCGGCGCGGCTTGACGACGGAGAGATCCTCACGGCCAGCAATCAGGAGAGCGAGGTTTTCCCTTCGGGCATGTGCGCCGAGCGTATCCTGCTCTACTGGCTGCAGGCCAACGCCGGAGGCCGCAGGATCGGGTCGCTGGCCGTCGCCACCGGCTCGGGCCACCGCGAATGCTACCCGTGCGCAGCCTGCCGGCAGGTGATCGCCGATACCGAGAAACGGCAAGGAACGCCGATCCGCATCCTGATGGCCGGGACGACCAGCGTGACCGAGCTCGACTCAGCCAGGCTTCTGATCCCGTTCCGGTTCGAGCTTTGACGGATCGGCAGCGACAGGAGCCCGGACAGATCAATCCACCCCGAACAATCGCACAACGCATGTTTCAGGCAGAAGACATACTTTACGAAGACAACCACCTGATCGTGGTCAACAAGCACCCGGGCGACCTCGTGCAGCCCGACCCGTCGGGCTCGTCGGCGCTCGAGAACGAGATCAAGGCGTTCATCAAGGCACGCGACAGCAAGCCGGGCGAGGTGTTCCTCGGCGTGATCCACCGCCTCGACCGGCCCGTCAGCGGCGCGGTCGCTTTCGCCAAAACGAGCAAGGCCCTGGTCCGGATGAACGAGATGCTCAAGCAACGCGAGCTGCACAAGACCTACTGGGCCGTCACCGAGCGCTGTCCGGCTCCGGAAGCGGGCGAGCTCCGCCACTTTATCGCGCGCGACCCGCGGACCAATAAGTCGTACGCCTCGGCACGCCCCTCGCCCACGGCCAAGGAGGCCCGGCTCAGCTACCGTACGCTGGGGGGAAGCACGAACTACTTCCTCGTCGAGATCGAGCTCCACACCGGACGCCACCACCAGATCCGCTGCCAGCTCTCCGGCATCGGATGCCCGATCCGCGGCGACCTGAAGTACGGAGCGGCACGCTCGCTCAAGGGCGGAGGGATCAGCCTGCATGCCCGCAAGCTCGAATTCGTGCATCCGGTCCGCAAGGAACCGCTCACCATAACCGCTCCCGTCCCGGCCGGTGACAGCCTGTGGGCCTTCTTCGAAACGGAGTACCGCTAACCGCCCCGCGACCGGCGAAGGGGCCCCGTAACACCGCGCCTGGCTGCGCCGGCAGCCGACGGGCGCATCGCCAGCCCAGACGCATGACAGCCCGACGGGCCGCAGCGCGATCCGGCGCCTGCCCCGATGCGATGAAACAACCGGCCCGGTGCGATGGGACAACCGGCCCGGCGCCGCGCAAGCAGCCGGACCGGCATCTCGATCCCACGCGTACCTGCCGCACCGGAGGCAGACACAACCGACACATCCAGCATCCAACGATATGAAAAAAGGACCCGTTTCACAATTCATCACCCGCAATTACCGCCACTTTAACGCGGCGGCCCTCGTCGATGCAGCCAAGGGCTACGAGGCACACCTCGACGCAGGCGGCAAAATGATGATCACGCTCGGCGGCGCGATGAGCACGGCTGAGCTCGGCATCTCGCTGGCCGAGATGATCCGGCAGGATAAGGTGCAGATCATCACCTGCACCGGCGCCAACCTCGAAGAGGACATCATGAACCTCGTGGCGCACTCGCACTACAAGCGCGTGCCCAACTACCGTGACCTCACGCCCGAACAGGAGCGCGAGCTGCTTGACCGCAACATGAACCGCGTGACGGACACCTGCATTCCCGAAGAGGAGGCGTTCCGCCGGCTGCAAAAGCATATCTACAGGATATGGAAAGAGGCCGACACGAAGGGCGAGCGCTACTTCCCGTACGAATATATGTACCGGATGCTGCGCAGCGGCGTGCTGGAGCCCTATTACGAGATCGATCCGCGGGACAGCTGGATGCTGGCCGCGGCCGAGAAGAACCTGCCGATCATCGTCCCCGGATGGGAGGACAGCACGATGGGCAATATCTTCACCTCATATGTGATCAAGGGCGAGCTACGGGCCTCGACCGTCAAGAGCGGGATCGAGTACATGGTCTTCCTCACCGAGTGGTACCGGGCCAACGCGGGCGGCGCGGGCGTCGGGTTTTTCCAGATCGGCGGCGGCATATCGGGCGACTTCCCGATCTGCGTCGTGCCGATGATGTACCAGGACCTCGGGTGGCACGACGTGCCGTTCTGGAGCTATTTCTGCCAGATATCCGACTCGACCACCTCGTACGGGTCGTATTCGGGCGCTGTGCCCAACGAAAAGATCACCTGGGGCAAGCTCGATGTCACGACGCCCAAGTTCATCGTCGAGTCGGACGCGACGATCGTCGCCCCGCTCATCTTCGCCTACCTCCTCGGCTGGTAGGCCCGGTCGCCGGCCGAGGGGGACCCACCGTTCCGAACAGGGGCGGACAAGACAGGTTGCAGAAGCATGGCATGCTATCCGGGAACGCCCGTTCCTGCCAATAGACACCGCCGGGACCACTGCGCTACCGTTCAGGACGCCTGGCGCCGAAATTGCAAAGTATAATGGCTCCGGAAACACCTTTCACCTCCAGAGCGCATAAGCGTACGGCTTACTCCCGGCGGCTGATTACCCCTAAAAAGCAAACCGTGTGTCGCGCGACACACGGTTTGCTTTACGTACAGATCGTTCTATTCGAGCTCGATCATCACAACGCCCTTGGGAACGTTGTCGCCGACCGCGATGTTGACAGCCTTGACCTTGCCGTCAACGGCCGCCTTGATGTGGTTGTTCATCTTCATGGCCTTGAACAGGATCAGCTCATCGCCCTTCTTCACTGTATCGCCCACCTTGACGCAAATCTCGAGGATCTGGCCCGGCATGAACGACTCGACCTCCTGCGGCGTCACCTTGTGCCACGGCTTACGGTTGCAATAACTCTTGATAAACCGCGTCTTGTACTCGCCGTCGATGGTGACCAGAATATCGTAATCTTTCTCTTCGCTCATGATCGTGCGGTTTAGAACGGGGGAAGCCCGTGTTTCTTCTTCGGCCGGCCGGCGTTCTTGTCCTTCGACACGCGCAGCGCGTGCTCGATGCACTTACGCGTCTCCTCGGGGGCGATCACGGCGTCGATATAGCCCTTGGCTGCCGCAACGTACGGGTTGGCGAACTTCTCTTTGTACTCCTGAATCTTCTGCTGGCGCATCTCGGCCGGGTTCTCGGCCTCCATGATCTCCTTGCGGAAGATGATATTGGCAGCGCCCTCGGGACCCATCACGGCGATCTCGGCATGCGGCCATGCGAACACAAAATCGGAACGCAGGTGGCGCGAACCCATGGCAATGTATCCGCCGCCGTAAGCCTTGCGCAGCACTACGGTGATCTTCGCTACGGTCGACTCGCTGTATGCGTACAGCAGCTTGGCGCCGTGACGGATCACGCCGGCATGCTCCTGGTTGATACCCGGCAGGTAGCCCGGCAGGTCGACCAGCGTGATGATCGGAATATTGAACGCGTCGCAGAAGCGGATGAAGCGGGCTGCCTTGTCCGACGAGTCGCAGTCGAGCACGCCGGCCATCGCAGCGGGCTGGTTGGCCACGAAGCCGACCGTCTCGCCGTTGACACGGCCGAAGCCGATCACCATATTGGCGGCGAAGAGCTCCATCACCTCAACGAACTCGCTATCGTCAACCAGCGCCTTGATCACGTCGCGCACGTCGTAAGGCATCGTCGGGTCGTCGGGGACGATCTTCGTGATGTCGAACTCGGCCAGCGGCGCTGCAGGCTGCACTTTCTCGGCCTTGTGGGTATTGTTGGCCGGGATCATCGAGATCAGCTGGCGGATCTGGCCGAAACACTCGTCCTCGCTGTGAGCGAAGAAGTGGGCGTTACCCGTGAGCTCGCTGTGCACGCGCGCGCCACCGAGCTCCTCGCCCGTGATCTCCTCGCCGATCACCGTCTTGATCACCTCGGGACCCGTGATGAACATCTTCGAGATGTTATCGACCACGAACACGAAGTCGGTCAGCGCCGGCGAATAAACGGCACCGCCGGCACAGGGGCCGAGGATGACCGAGATCTGCGGGATCACGCCGCTCGAAAGCGTATTACGGAAGAAAATCTCACCGTAACCGGCCAGCGCGTTGACACCCTCCTGGATACGGGCTCCGCCCGAGTCGTTGATACCGATCAGCGGAATGCGCATGTTGAGCGCATAGTCCATGATCTTGGTGATCTTGCGGGCGTGCATGAAGCCGAGCGAACCGCCGGCCACGGTAAAGTCCTGAGCGAAAACAGCCACGGGCGAACCGCAGATATCACCGGTACCGATGATCACACCGTCGCCGGGAAGCTCCTTGTCCTGCATGCCGAAATCATGGCTGTCATGCTCTACAAAAATGTCATATTCGTAGAACGAGTCCTCATCGAGCAGGGCGATGATACGCTCGCGCGCAGTCATTTTACCCATCGCCTTCTGTTTCTCGATTGCTTTCTTGCCTCCGCCGAAATAAATGCGCTCTTTGCGCTGCTGGAGGTCAAGACTTTTCTTGTCTTCTGACATAAGGTTTACGTTTAAATTATTGGTTAGTGTCGTACTTGTTTACAAGTTGTCACACCATTCATCCCGGCGCAAGTTTACTAATTTTTTTCTAAATAATACCATGCGCAGGGCACGAACAGCACACGATCATCCGATATACGACTGATAAACAAACAGATCGCCCCACCCGTCGAGCATCCCCGGCTCGCGGTCGAAAAGACCGAAAAGCGCCGAACCCGAGCCCGAGAGCGAGGCGTAAACGGCACCTATATTATATAGCTCCTCCTTGAGCGCGGCGAGCTGCGGATGGGCAGCGAAGACGGTCGGCTCGAAATCGTTGGCCACCTCCCCGCGCCACCGGGCCACGCCGCCGGCAAGGCGATCGGCCAGCGACCGGGCCGGCAGATGCGGCGTGACGCCCCGGTAGGCCTCGGCCGTACCGACGCCAAACGGGGGTTTGACGATCACCAGCCAGTAGCCCCGCAGGTCGAGCGAATACGGCGTGAGCACCTCGCCGCGTCCCGTGGCAATGGCCGGGACATTGCGTACAAAGAACGGGATGTCGCTCCCGAGCCTGGCCGCCAGTCCCTCCATCCGTCCGGCATCCAGCCCGAGGCCGAACAGCTCCGAAAGGCCCAGGATAACGGCCGCCGCGTCGGATGAGCCGCCCCCCAATCCGGCTCCGAAAGGCACGACCTTGTGCAGATGGATACGTACGGCGCCGATCCCGTACTCGCGCTGCATCAGGCGGTACGCCCTGAGGCAAAGATTGCGCTCAGGCTCGCAATCGACCGGCAGGCCCGTAGCGGTGAAAACGGCGTCCGGACCCTGAACGGGCGTCAGCTCGACCGTGTCGGCCAGCCCGCGCACAGGGTACATCAGCGTACTGATCTCGTGAAAACCGTCCGCGCGGCGGGCGGTGATATCGAGTCCGATATTGATCTTGCAATTGGCAGAAAGAAGCATGTGCAGCTTGATTTTCAGGCAAAGGTAATCATTCCACGGGCAAAAACAGCACCCGGGAGCGCTCCCCAAGACGGGCGACGCCTCCGGCCACGCGGCACGGCCACCCGGGTCTGTCTGTAAGAGACCGGCTGTCGCCCGCCCTGTGAGGCGGTAAGGATCGGCACGGCCATCCCGTGAAAATAAGCAAACAAAAGCTGCCCGGAGAGTCAGCGCACAGGCTGCCGCCCCGCCTGCCCCCGCAGCGACCGGCGGCGCCTCACGATCACGCGAGCCGGGCTTTCACATCCGGAAAGAATGATTAACTTTGCGCAAACGGCCGGAGGACACCCGCCTCCCGGGAATCCGGCGGTCCGGGCCCGGAAACCCGCATACGCCGCCCGAATCCGCAGGCAACGGATTACCCGCCCGGAACAGGCCGCCGGATTCCCGACCATAGACCAATGTATATGCAGTTCCGCACGCCGATCAACATCCCGCCCTTCGACTTCCGGATCGACTACTCGACCCGGGGAGTGCTCGTGGGTTCATGCTTCGCCGACAGCATCGGAGCGCGAATGAAGGCGCTCAAGCTGCCCGTCGCGGTCAACCCGTTCGGCGTGCTGTTCAACCCGCTGTCGGTGGCCGGATGCCTCGAAACGCTTGAGGCGTGCAGGATCTATACGCAGGACGAGCTCGAGACCGACGGCGAGCGCTGGTACAGCTTCGACTTCCACGGCTCGCTGGCCGGCCTGTCGGCCGGCGAGGCGCTTGCCAACATGAACGATGCCGTCCGGGCGGGCTCGCAGGCGCTGGCCTCGGCCGACTATCTCGTTATCACGCTGGGCACGGCCTGGGTCTACGAGCTGGGCGAGGGCGGACGCACGGTGGCCAATTGCCACAAGGCACCGGCATCGCGGTTCACGCGGCGCAGGCTTTCGGTGGGCGAGATCGCGGAACGCCTCGGCCCGCTGCTCGCGAGACTCGCGGCCACACGGCACGTGATCCTCACGGTCAGCCCGGTGCGGCACCTCAAGGACGGCCTCGCGGAGAACCAGCTGAGCAAGGCGACACTGCGCGTGGCTGCCGACGAACTGGCCCGCATCAGCGACCGGATCGTCTATTTCCCGGCCTATGAAGCCTTGATGGACGACCTGCGCGACTACCGCTTCTACGCCCCCGACATGATCCATCCGTCAGCGGTGGCGGTCGACTACATCTGGGAGCTGTTCCGCGGCGCAGCGCTCAGCGACGAGGCCATCGCCGCGACGGCCGAGATCGCGAAGATCGCGGCAGCGGCAGCGCACCGCCCGCTCAATCCCGCGAGCGAAGCGTACCGGGCATTCAGGCGCTCGATGTACGAGGCGGCGCAGGCCCTCGCGCAGCGCCACCCCGAGATCGACCTCGCGGCAGAACTCAATCTCTTCGGATCATGAAACAAAAACGCACGATCGTATGTCCGCAGTGCGGCAGCCGGGTCCGCCTCCCGTGGCCCTGGATACTGGGCGTCGAGATGGTGTTCCGCTGTCCGTCGTGCCGGCTCGTGTTCAAGACCGGCTACAAGACCGGCGCGGCGCTCTCGGCCCTCGGCCTCACGCTGGCGCTGGGCGCCATGCAGCTCGCCGTCTACCTGCTGAGCCCCTACCTGATGATCCCCGCCTGCGCGGCCTCCATACCGCTGTGGATATGGATCGCCTCGCGGATGCGGCGCGCCGTACTGCTGCGCCGTGCCTCCAGGCGGGTCCGGGCCTCGCGCCGGGCCTCCTGAACGGAACGCTTTTTCGGCGGCGAATCCGTCCGGCGTATGACGAAAAATCAGAGAACTTTCTTACCTTTGTCCTTCGAAAACCGGACGCTACACGGACTCCACACAAACAACACGCCACCAACCCCTTACCGGACACTGACGCCCTTCACCCGGCAGCGTCCGAGCTGGGCGGACCGATACGCGGCGTAGTACCCGAGCCCCCCGCGCAAGCCTCCGCCAACCAATGAGGAAACCGATGAGAAAACTCCTGATACTGTTGTGCGCGGCCTTGGCCGCAACCGGCGCCACGGCCCAGAACGAGCCGCCCCGCCTGGTCGTGAACATCGTCGTAAGCCAGATGCGCTACGACCTGCTGAACAAACTCGCCGCCAATTTCGCGGACAACGGGTTCAACCGTTTCCTCAACGGGGGCACGAGTTTCGCCAATGCCGACTACAACTACATGATGACCACCACGCCAGCCGGGCTCGCCACGCTGACCACCGGGGCCAACCCGTCGACGCACGGTATCAGCGCTATGCGCTGGGTCGACCTGACGACGGCCAAGATCACCACGCTGATCGACGACCCCAACGTGAACGGCCTCGAATGCGACGCCGAGATCGGCCGGTACTCGCCCCGCCACCTCACCACCCCCACCCTCGGCGACCACCTGCTCACGGCCAATCCCGACAGCCGCTCGGTAACCCTCGCCGCCGACCCCACGTCGGCCATCGTCGCGGGCGGATTCACCGGCCATGTCTACTGGCTCGACTCGACCCGTTGCAGCTGGATCTCGAGCGGGCATTACTTCGACGCACTGCCCCAGTGGGTCACCAGATACAACAAGAACCGCGTGACGGACTACCTGCTCAACTACCAGTGGACGCAGAGCCGCCCGGCATCGCTCTATAAGAACAAGACCTGCACGATATTCGAGCAGGAGAGCAGCGAGCCCGGCAAGCTCAAGAAGCTCTTCTCGTTCGACTTCCTGCGCAAGCACTACGTGGCGCGCAACTTCTCGCGCGTGCTCTACACCCCGGCGGGCAACGTGCTGATCGGCGAGTTCGCCAAACAGGCCATCATCCACGAGGAGCTCGGCAAGGACAACGCGACCGACCTGCTGACCGTCGTGTTCGACACGCCCCGGTACGCCGGCGAGCTGTTCGGCCCCGAGTCGATGGAGGTCGAGGATATGTACTACCAGCTCGATGCCGTACTGGCCGACCTCATCGACTTTATCTACACGCAGGCCGGCGCCGACAACGTCGTGCTGATGCTCACCTCGGACCACGGGGCCAGCGACACGTATGACGACAACAAGAAACTGCCGATGGGCCGTTTCAACGCCCACCAGTTCCTGGTGATCATGAACGGCTTTATGAATGCGCAATACGGAGCGGGCGACTGGGTGATCGACTACTGCGACCGGCAGCTCTTCCTCAACCGCCCGCTGATGTTCTCGAACAACCTCAACATCGAGGAGGTGCAGACCCGCGTGGCCGCCTTCGCGCTGCAATTCCGCGGCGTCTCACACGCCATCACCTCGACCGCGCTCCAGAACAGCTACTTCGGCGACGGTTACGGCGAGCGCATCCAGAACAGCTTCTATCCGCGCCGTTCGGGCGACGTGACGATCAACCTGATGCCCGGTTGGATCGAGCTCGAGGGCAACCAGCTCTCGCGTACGGGCTCGATGTACCGCTACGACACGCATGTGCCCCTCATCTTCCTGGGCAAGGGTATCCCGGCCCAGTGCGTGAGCCGCCCGGTCACGATGACCGACGTGGCGCCCACGCTGGCACACATCATGCAGCTTTCGCCGCTGATCACCGCCGAGGGGTCGCCGATCGCCGAGATCGTCGAGCACTTCGGCAATCAATAACACCCGGCGCGTCGTCCGCACAGGCGACGACGCGCACAGAACCAAATAACAGAATATGACGACTTCGGAAGTCCAGGACCAGATCATCGACGAATTCTCGGTATTCGACGAGTGGCTCGACAAATACGACTACCTGATCGAGCTGAGCAGAGAGCTGCCTGCGATCGACGGGCAACACCGTACGGACCAGTATGTGATCAAAGGCTGCCAGTCGCGCGTATGGGTCGATGCCGAAATGCGCGACGGCAGGATATACTATACGGCCGACTCGGACGCTATCATCACCAAGGGGATCATCGCGCTGCTGATCCGCGTGCTCAGCGGTCGGACCCCGCAGGAAGTGCTCGACGCGGACCTCTACTTCATCGACCGCATCGGCCTGCGCGAGAACCTCTCGCCCACCCGGGCCAACGGGCTGGTGGCGATGATCAAGCAGATGAGAATGTACGCGCTGGCCTTCCAGAGCAAAATGTAACGCACCATGACAACCACGCCGCAGGAAATCTTGCAGATCGAGCAGGACATCGTCCTGACGCTGAAGAATATCTACGACCCGGAAATTCCGGTCAACGTCTACGACCTCGGGCTGATCTACGACATCGAGGTCGAGCCGGGGGGAGTCACGACGATACGCATGACGCTCACCGCCCCCAACTGCCCGATGGCCGACCAGCTCGTCGAGGAGATCAACGAGAGCGTCGGCAAGGTCAAGGGGGTGACCGAGGTCAATGTGATCCTCACCTTCGACCCGCCCTGGGACCGCAGCATGATCTCGGAGGAGGCGCTGCTCGAGCTCGGGATGCTCTAAAGGATCGCACACCGGCATATGCCCTGATCGGGTAGTATGTTTACCATTACCGCACCGACGAACTCGGGTTCACCGTTCACACAACCCTGGCTAAATCGCGTCGGTCCTCCGGGCGATGGCGCCCTTTTAGACCCCGGACGCTCGCATGCCTTTCGGCCTGACGCCCATCGGACACGCCCGCAACCCCGCCCATCTATCTTACCCTCGGGAAAATGTCGGACAACCGCAAGACGAAACCGAACAGCCCCATGAAAAAGCAACCCGAAGAACAGCCCTGGAAAGTGGTCAGCAGCGAGTACCTCGAGCGTAAGCCGTGGCTCACCGTGCGGCGCGAGTGCGTCGAGCTGCCCAACGGCAACCGCATCCCCGAATACTACGTCCTCGAATATCCCGACTGGGTCAACACGCTGGCCATCACGCGCGACGGCCGCTTCCTGTTCGTCCGCCAGTACCGCCACGGGATCGGCCGGACCGACTACGAGCTCTGCGCCGGAGTGTGCGACCCGGAGGACCCATCGCCGCTGGCCGCCGCACAACGCGAGCTGAGGGAAGAGACCGGATACGGCAACGGCACGTGGCAGGAGTACATGGTGATCTCGCCCAATGCGTCGACACACACCAACCTCGCGCACTGTTTCCTGGCCACCGGCGTCGAGCCGGTCGGCGAGCGCCACCTCGAAGAGACCGAGGACCTGAGCGTGCACCTGCTGACGCTCGACGAGGTCCGCGACCTGCTGCGGCGCGATGCCGTCAAGCAGTCCCTGATGGCCGCCCCGCTCTGGAAGTACATGGCCGAGAACCGGCTGTTCTGATACGCGAAAACCGCCGCTACGCCCCATTCCACCCCGACGGATGCCGGGAAACCGCTCCCCGGCCCACGATTCAACCCCGCTCCTCGCCGGCTTTCCGCACCACGATGGAGGAATCGACCAGGCCCGCCAGCTTGCGGATCAGCTCATAATCGGAGGAGCGCATCTCACGGCCGGCAATGATCTCCCGAACTTTGACCGGGAAATAACATTTATCTTTGACGAACACCCGCCGCTCTTTCTCGTATGCCCAGGCTTCGACCTTGCAGGTAAGTATCTTTCTGGCCGACCAAGAGGCGAGTTCGTCCGCACATATCTCAGGCAATCCGCAATACCGGACCACGTCGGCCCGATACCCCTCGGCGAGCTCGACTCCGATCGCCACGCCCCGGTGCCCATCAGCATAATGCGACCATAAGAGCACATTATCGGCATCTTCCGAAAGCGAACATATCCTAAGCTCCTCCTTTTCGCCCCTGAGTTTGTCACGCATGGACGCATCGAGCCGGTTGCCGCGATAGCAATAGTGTCCTTCCATCGGGTCGTTAAGATCCGTATAACGCGACGCGTGAAGCCTGCCGTTGATCAGGATGTCAACCAAATACTTGAAATTCTTCAACGGCCGGTATTTATACAGGATCTGAGACATAGGATTCATTGCTATCAATTGGATACGTAACGGGCTATCGCACAGGCCGCCCCAACAGCGTGGCCGACGAGCAATCCGTGACCTCGACCGTCACGTAGTCGCCCACCCGGTAGTCGCCCCGGTCGAAAATGACCACCTTGTTCTGCGACGTACGCCCGAACAGTTGCTCGTCGCTCCGCTTGCTCGTCCCCTCGACCAGTACCTCGAACCGCTTGCCCACATCGGCCCGGTTGCTGCGCAGCGAAAGCTCGTTCTGCAACGCAATGATCTCGTTCAACCTCCGCGTCTTGACCTCATCGGGCACATCGTCGGCCATATGGCGCGCAGCCTTGGTCCCGGGCCGCTCGGAGTATTTGAACATATAGGCGAACGCATAGCCCGCCCACTCCATCAGCGAGAGGGTCTCGCGGTGGTCCTCCTCGGTCTCGGTACAGAAGCCCGCGATCAGGTCGGTGGTGATCGCGCAGTCGGGCAGGATGCGGCGGATCGCCCCGATCCGGTCCATA
>JAFQJK010000052.1 GCA_017415005.1 Rikenellaceae bacterium | reverse complement strand
GTCCTGTCCTGTCCGGTCCTGTCCTGTCCTGTCCGGTCCTGTCCTGTCCTGTCCGGTCGGGAGGCTGCCACGTATTCACGGATCGTCCGCTCCCTGTTTGAGCGGGAGAACGGGTGAGCGCGGCGACCCGACCCGGCTTTATGCCGGTCGGGTGGCGGGGCGTGCGGGCAGGCTTGTCTGGCGTAGTGTGAATGATCGGCCGGTGAATGATTTTGGAGTGGTGTGCTTACGACGGCGGGAGCTGGTCGCTACACCCTGTCGGGGTGAGCGATGAGGGTGACCCGATGCTCGGGACGGGGCGGCGACGCTGTTCTGCGGCAAGACCGTAAGCGCCTTGCACGCGATCGGCGACCGATGGGAGAGGCGATCGTCGGCGCGGAGCGGAAAGCCTGGCGCAACGGGGGTGGGAGCGATGCCCATAAGAAAAGCGATGCTGACAATCTGCCAGCATCGCTTCTGTCCTATGAATAGGATGTTATTTCTTCGGCTTGGGGGCCAACATCATGTTCATGCGCTTACCCTCGAGCTTGGGCATCTGCTCGACCTTGGCCACCTCTTCGAGGTCGGTGGCGAAGCGCAGCAGCAGGATCTCGCCCTGGTCCTTGAAGACGATCTGCCGTCCGCGGAAGAAGACATAAGTCTTCACCTTGCAGCCTTCCTTAAGGAAGTTCTCGGCATGCTTGAGCTTGAAGTTGTAGTCATGGTCGTCGGTGTTGGGACCGAAACGAATCTCCTTGACCACCACTTTCACGGCCTTGGCCTTGATCTCCTTGGCTTTTTTCTTCTGCTGGTACAGGAACTTCTGGTAGTCCATGATTCGGCATACGGGCGGATCGGCCTTGGGCGAAATCTCGACCAGGTCGAGCTCCTGCTCGTTGGCCATGCGCTGTGCCTCGCGCGTGGATACCACCAGCGGCGCCTCGATGTTGTCGCCTACCAGACGCACCTGGGGTGCGGTAATGTGCTGATTGATGCGGTGAGCCGCCTCCTTTTCGGGCATTCGACCCCGGAAACCTCTGGGCGTGAATGGTCTTTTAGTCTCTATAGCTTTGTCCTCCTAAATGGTTAATTAACAATGTCCTTACTGTTAGGCCTTGCCTTCGTCCGATGGCTTGGCGGGTTCGATGGCCGCAACTTCGTGGTCGACCAGGCCGGTGATGTAGTCGGCAAAGGCTTCCTGGGTCATCGCCCCCTTGTCGCCCTCGCCCTGCATACGTACAGAAACCGTGCCTTCAGCCTCCTCTTTCTCGCCGACGATGAGCAGGAACGGAATGCGGGCCAGTTCGTTGTCACGGATCTTGCGACCGATCTTCTCGTTGCGGTTATCCACCTGAGTGCGAATATCGCGATTATTTAGAAATTTTGAAACTTTTTGTGCATAATCGTTGAATTTTTCGCTAATAGGCAGCACGACAACCTGTTGGGGAGAGAGCCAGAGCGGGAACTTGCCGCCCGTATGTTCGAGCAGTACGGCCACGAAACGCTCCATTGACCCGAACGGTGCACGGTGGATCATAATGGGGCGGTGCGGCTCGTTGTCGGCGCCGGTGTAGGTGAGGTCGAAGCGCTCGGGCAGGTTGTAGTCGACCTGAATGGTCCCGAGCTGCCATTTACGGCCGATCGCGTCGCGTACCATGAAGTCGAGCTTGGGGCCGTAGAAGGCGGCTTCGCCGTACTCGACGACCGTGTCGAGCCCCTTCTCGGCGGCAGCTTCGATGATGGCGCGCTCGGCACGCTCCCAATTCTCGTCCGAGCCGATGTATTTTTCGCGGTTGTTCGGGTCGCGCAGCGACACCTGGGCGGTGAACTGGTCGAAGCTCAGCGTCTTGAAGATGTAGAGCACGATGTCGATCACCTTCATGAATTCGTCCTTGAGCTGGTCGGGACGTACGAACAGGTGGGCGTCGTCCTGCGTGAAGCCGCGCACACGCGTGAGCCCGTGCAGCTCGCCGCTCTGCTCGTAGCGGTAGACGGTGCCGAACTCGGCGAAGCGCAGCGGCAGGTCGCGGTACGACCGGGGCTTGAACTTATAGATCTCGCAGTGGTGCGGGCAGTTCATCGGCTTGAGCAGGAACTCTTCGTTCTCGTCCGGGGTGTGGATCGGCTGGAACGAGTCCTTGCCGTACTTGGCATAGTGGCCCGAGGTGACGTAGAGGTCCTTCATGCCGATGTGCGGCGTGATGACCTGCTCGTAGCCGTACTTCTTCTGTACGCCGCGCAGGAAGTTCTCGAGGCGGTCGCGCAGCGCGGCGCCCTTGGGCAACCAGAGCGGCAGGCCCTGACCCACACGGGGCGAGAAGTGGAACAGCTCGAGCTCGCGGCCCAGCTTGCGGTGGTCGCGCTTCTTGGCCTCCTCGAGCATGGCGAGGTACTCGTCGAGCATCGACTTCTTGGGGAAGGTGATGCCGTAGATGCGGGTGAGCATCTTGTTCTTCTCGTTACCGCGCCAGTAGGCTCCGGCGATCGAGGTCAGCTTGATGGCCTTGATCAGCCCCGTGTTCGGCAGGTGCGGCCCGCGGCAGAGGTCGGTGAACCGGCCGTTGGTATAGAAGGTGATCGTGCCGTCCTCCAGGTCGCCGATCAGCTCGGTCTTGTACTGGTCGCCCTTTTCGGTGTAGGTCTTCATCGCCTCGGCCTTCGAGACCTCGCGGCGAACGAGCTCCTCTTTGGTGCGGGCCAGCTCCTCCATCTTCTTCTCGATGGCCGGCAGGTCGGCCTCGGTGATCGGCGAGGGGAGGTCTACGTCGTAGTAAAATCCATTCTCTATGCTCGGGCCGATGCCGAACTTGACGCCCGGGTAGAGCTCCTGTAACGCTTCGGCCAGCAGGTGCGACGAGGTATGCCAGAAGGCGTGCTTGCCTTCCTCGTCCTCCCACTTGAGCAGGCGGACTGCGGCGTCTTCGTCGATCGGACGGTTGAGGTCGCGGGTCTGGTCGTTGACCGCCACGGCGAGGACTTCCTGGGCCAGGCGGGGGCTGATGCTTCGGGCGATCTCCATACCCGTCACCCCTTTGTCGTATTCACGGACGCTTCCGTCCGGAAAGGTAATCTTTATCATGGTTGTGTTGTCTTATTAGTTGTCTGAAGTCTGGGGCAGGTCGTTGACCGAGACGTCGGCGCCGCGGTCGCGTTCGAAGCGCTGGAGCGGGCGGCGCGTCATCTCGGCGCGGCGGCAGCGGTTGCGGAAGATGTCGATCGCGGCGTAGATCGCCTCGCGCATCGAGCTTTCGTCGGCTATGCCTTTGCCGGCGATGTCATAGCCTACGCCGTGGGCGGGGCTGGTCCGGATGAACGGCAGGCCCGCCGTGAAGTTGACCCCGTCGGGCGATAGCGCCTTGAACGGGGCGAGGCCCTGGTCGTGGTACATGGCCAGCATCGCGTCGTACTTGAGGTAGCTGCGTGCGGCGAAGAAACCGTCGGCGGCGAAGGGACCGAAAGCGAGAATACCCTTGTCCGAAGCTTCGACCACGGCCGGGCGGATGATCTCGTTCTCCTCGGGCCCGAGCAGGCCGCCGTCGCCCGCGTGCGGGTTGAGCGCCAGCACGGCAATGCGGGGCTCGACCACGCCGAAGTCGCGGATCAGCGACTCGCGGAGCTCCTGCAGGTGCGAGACGATGCCCTCGCGCGTAATGCCTTTTGCCACCTCCGAAACCGGGATGTGGATCGTGAGCAGGCCCACTTTGAGCGTGTCGCTGATCATCATCATCAGCGGCTGCCGTCCGCCGGCCGCGGCAGCAAGGAATTCTGTGTGGCCCGTGAAGCGGAATGCGTCGCTCTGGACGTTCTCCTTGTTGATCGGCGCGGTGACCAGCACGTCGATGAGACCGGCCTTGAGGTCGGCAACGGCGGCGTTGAGCGCGGCGGCCGAGGCGGCTCCCGCCTCGGGGGTCGAGGTGCCCGGCTCGATGCGGATGTTGTCGTCGACGCAATTGATCAGGTTGGCCCGTTTGGGATTGGCCTCGCGCGGCGAGGCGACGAGGTTGAAGCTGAAGTTCTCGGCGCCCTCGATACCCTTGCGGTAGAATGAGGCGGCCCTGGCCGACCCGTAGACGACCGGGGTGAACAGCTCCACCACGCGCGGGTCGCAGAGCGCTTTGATGATGATCTCGTACCCGATCCCGTTGATGTCGCCGTGTGTGATGCCGACTTTTATCTTGTGTTCGCTCATGCTCTGTTTTTCATTACAACTAACAAAGGTAAGAAAAACTAACGGAAGATCGGGTGGTGCGGCCGGGAAATTTCATTTCGGGGATAACGGGCCGGGCCGGCCGTCAGGTTACCCGGCGACGGGCAGCCGCCTTTTCGCTGCGTTATAGATAGCCGGTTCCGGTTGTCCGGACATTGTTCGGGAGAGCCGTGGCTGTTCGTTTTCGCGAACGGCCCGATCCATAACGGACAGCCCCGGCGCTCAGCGCCGGGACCGGATACGGCGATGCGGAACGGGGCTACTTGCCGAACGTGAGTTTGTCGAGCCCGAAACAGCAGCGCTCCATGCCGTCGGGACAGGCGACGACCTCCACCGCGAGGCGGTTCTCTCCCTCGCGGAGCGTCGCGGGACGGTCGAAGTTGACCGGGCGGGTCGCCACGCCGGACAGGTGGTACAGATCGACCCTCGAGGCGATCAGCTCGCCGTTGAGGTAGATGTTGAACGTGCCGTAGTCAGGGGCGACGGTCAGCAGGCCCTGACAGGCGTACGTGCCGGGTGTCGCGCAGTCGAAGCGCGTTTCGAGCCGGTCGCCGGGCTTCGCGTCGCGCCAGTAGAGCTGGATGCCGCCGCTCCAGAGGTTCCTGATGCTGTTCTGGTACTCGACGTGGCCTGCGGGTTTCCCGACCGGCAGCAGGCCTTCGCCCTCGATCATGACGGCCGTGGCCGACCCGAACACGTCTCCCGGCGTACGGGCCACCCGCTCGCGGGCGTCCGACGCACTGGGCCCGGGCCTGTGCTCGCCGCCCGGCAGCATGTACCAGAACGTGACGGGCGCATAGTTGATCCGCGTGCGGCTCCAGTCGAAGAGCTCCATGTCGAAGTCGAGCTGCCGCGTGAACGGGATGGCGTCGAGCGCGCGTACACGGGTGTTCTGCGTGTATCCGACGGCCAGGTTGCCGCTGCCCGAGGGCTGGGCGATGAACGGATGCCGGTAGACCTCCGGGCGGCACCATGCATAGCCGTAGTAGTCCTCCGAACCGGTGCCGAAGTGCGAGGGGAAGCGCTCGCCGTCGACGTATATCTTCTCGTCGCCCTCGCCCCACCAGCCGTCGTTGGTGTTGTAGATGGCCACGCCGTCGCCCGCGTAGACGCCCCGCCCCCTGAGCCGGGCGAAGGTGAGGTCGCAGGCGTCCTCATCGCCCATGGCGTAGATCCCGGTGTATTGTTGCCACGTTGTGCCGAAGTGCATCGAGCGTTCGTCCCATTGCCACGGGATCGTCCGTACGGTGGCATTGTCGATCGTGACGGTCTGCTGCCCGAGGTTGGTCAGCGTGATCGTGCACCTCTGGGCGAAAGGCATCACCCAGCGCGAGACCATCATGCCGTCGGCGCTGGCTTCCGTGTACCAGGTCTTCGTGGCGAGCGGGTGGTAGCCTACGGTGAAGAAGTCGCCCACGGGGGCCCAGACGGTCTGTTCGCCGTCGAACGAGATCGAGATCGCGGTCGAGCGCAAGGCCTGCATCTGGTCGTCGGCCTGTATCCGCATCCCGAGCAGGCTGACCGCAGCCGGGCCTTCGAGCGTGAAGTCGCGGCTCTCGCCCGGGGCGAGTACGGCATCGGGCCGGGCATCGGGCCGGAAAGCCGGGGGTGCCGGCGTTGCGGTTTCGGCGAGCAGTCGGTTGGTCTGCTCGATCAGCCGGGCGTTTCTTTTCAGCTCCCGGGCCGAGTAGGGGACCACCGTGACGGGCGATGTGTAGGTGCGGTAGTTGATGTTGTAGAAAATGATGGCCGTGCTCTCGATCCTGCCATCGGGGCCGGTGCGCAGCTCGTCGGTCTGGTAGGTCACCTTGCATCGCCGGGCGTAGGGGATCGGGAAATACAGGTTGTGGCCGCGGTCTTCGAGTGGCGAAAGTTCCGATACGGAGGTCGAGAGCGGCGCTCCGGCCAGCAGGCCGCCGCTCAGTACGTCGAACGCCGTTCCCTCGATGGCCGGGGTGTCGTAATCGTCGATGTATACGCGCAGTGTGCCTTGTCCGCGGCTGGTGCCGGCGAAGGTCATCCAGAAGCGGACGATGGCACCCGGTCCGTCGGCCTCCATCATCACGAACTCTTCCCGTCCGTTGCGCATTTCGGAACGCAGGAACTCGGTGTGGTCTTTATTGGCAAACCAGCCGCACTTGTCTTCGGGCGAGACCGAGAGCCGTTCGTAGCTGCTTGCCTGGCGGCAGGTGTAAGCCGGGTCGGGCCAGCGGGCGATGGCCGATCGGTCGGTCATTTCGCGCAACAGCGTGGCGATCGAGACGGTGGGCCGGCTGTCGTTGGCGCCGATGGCGGGGAGGCTGAGCGTGCAGGTCAGCAGCGTGATGAGGAGGGTGCGTTTCATGGTTAGTGAGTTGGATGGTTGGTAACAGACCTACAAGATAATGAAAAAAGTCCTACAGGCAAATCCAGTGGAGTTACCGGCAACCGGGGGATCGGGCGAGCCGTCGATGAGTGTGCCCGGACATGAGGTTCGGGGCTAATGGTCCGGGATGACGGTCTTGTAATACAGCTGTTCCCGATACAGATATATATAATATTATCGATTCTGAGGTGTGAAAGCGGTATTACCGCAGTCAAAGGCAAAGTCCGGCAAGAGACCGGCTATCGGATCGTGCTCCGTGACGCAGGATTATCATTCAACCCCATGACGCATGCTGCCCGGCACGGTTGGGCCACAGCATCGCATGAGCGTAAGGGAGCCTCTTTCGGTGTTCAGCGCCGGAATGGGGCATACGTCCGAGCGCACGACCCATATCTATCTGGCACTCCTGGAAACTCTGCGATCGATACGGCCAACGGGAAGATCACGGTCGCTTTGAACAAGTGTGTTTCTACACAAGAAACCATGCTCATCATTAAATATCTGGCATTAAGGTGGATACCTCGACAGGTGTGTCGAAATGTCACCTGATTTGAAAACATGACCGCTAATGGCTCATGCTTCACGCAGTTTGCATGGGAAACAATTACAGTCGATCCCGATCAGCCCACAGTCTATATACACATTGTTTGTTGTCAGTATCTTACCTCGAATCGAGCGGGAAATGCCCAGTTGCGTAACCTCTCCTTTGTTTGGCCGTTAATGCTTTTTTATATATGTTTGTAGCCGTATTGCATGGTTTCTTGTGTAGAAACCAGAACGACATAAGAAAACGGGAATATTTTTAGATGTCTCGGTTTTTGGATGTGTAAAATCCTGTTTATCAGTAAAATACAATCTTTTGCTGGTATGGTCGAGAAATGTCTGTAGGTTAATGAAATACGCAAAGGACCGAGATAAAACCTCTGCTACGGCAGGAAAGGGTTTCCCGCTTTCTTCGGCTGCAGTGCGGATTACCGGTATACAGAACAGTCGGGCCGTGCGATGGTATATCCTGACCTTGCCTTTCTGCCATCGGGGCGGGGCGAAAGGGTTGCAGGCCGAGTTCGATCGCCGCAAGAGAGCCGGAGAGCCTGGATTCGAATACTTTGCGCCCACCTATGTGGAGGTTGAGGAGAAAGACGGATCATGGATCAAGACCAATCGTCCGTTACTTTACAATTATGTCTTTGTTCGTGCCTCGGAGAACGATATTTACCGTATGATGACTTCCGGGCTCTCGCAGTATAGTTTTTTGCCGCGTGTCAGAGAGGGTGAGACCGAGTATTATCCCTATCTCCCCGATGAGGCGATGAGCAACCTGCAGTGGGTGGCCCGCTCCTATGCGGATGTCGTGCCGGTCTGCTTTCCGGAGCCCGAGCGATTGGTGAAGGGCGACCGGATACGGATTACCGAAGGACAGTTTAAAAATGCCGAGGCGACCGTAGTCCAGCAGCCGGGAGCCGGACGGAAAGAGATCGTAGTCTGCGTGGAGAACTGGATGTGGGTGCCGTTGCTGCATGTGCAGCCCGGACAATACGAAGTGATCGCCCTCAGCTCCGATAATATGCACGTATATACCCGTCTGAACAATGACCGTCTGTTCGGGGCCTTACACGCAGCCTTGCAGCGATACCACGCGGCGCGCGTGACGATAGAGGATCGTGCGCTGGCTGCTGAGACCCTGCAACAATACGGCAGGCTCAGCATGGATTCCGTTGTTACGCGCTGCAAGCTCTACGCGCTCCTGCTGCCGGCCTACACCATTCTGGACGATCGAGAAGCCCGCGATCGCCTTATAGAAACTATGCACGGATTGCTCCCTGTCATCAAGGCCGGGCAAGCGAAGGCTTTGCTTCTTGTCACGCTCTACGGATGTACCGACAATAGCATCTATTACGATCAGGCACATGCTCTGGTCGATCCCTGGCGGGCCGAAGAGAGTCCCAAGAAGATCAAAGCACAGCTTATACGCAGGCTGGGCGACTACGACCTGTGGCTGGGCCATTGAACCAGGCCCGCAACTCCTTAATAATGCCGGCAATCATGTATACTGATCAGCAGTCGAACGAGCCTTGCGGGATACGGTTGATGCGATTGATGGAGACGCGTCTGATCGAGATCATCCGCCAAGAACGCAGTAACGACAAGAGTATCCATTTGTATGGAACGGGGGGATACTGGGTCGCTTTCGAGGAGTCGGCTTATCTGCTTTGTCAGGTGTTTTCCGCAGAGGTGCTGTCCGTTATCAGTCATGCGAGCTATCCTTTCCCCATAGTCATGGCCAGCATTTCGGATCAGGAGTTAGCCGCTTACTCCAGGCGGCATATAGTCAAGCGTAACGAGCCGGAATACAAAGAGCTGGTCGCTACGGCGATTTCCTTCGAGGAGTATCGGAGATGGCATGCACGTGAGGTGCGGGAGTTTATGTAAACGGCGGGTCGGTTTTTGGATTGCCGGCCTGCCGCATACAGAAGTTCATTTTGCAACCCACCTGTTCACACAATATAGTAAGCCAATAACCAGGAATATATTATATGGAAGTACTTAAAACGGCGCTCTCAGGCGTCGTGATCCTCGCGCCCCGTCTTTACGGGGATTCACGGGGTTACTTTTTCGAGAGTTACTCTCATCGGGAATTCGCAGAGCGCGTGTGCCGCACGGTCTTCGTGCAGGACAATGAGTCGCGCTCCAGGTACGGGGTGGTGCGGGGG
>JAFQJK010000051.1 GCA_017415005.1 Rikenellaceae bacterium | reverse complement strand
GCTTCTTTCGATAGCCGCTCTCGTTGCGGCGAGCTTTCCGCTCGCGGTGCTTGCCGCGGGCTCCTCTGCCGATTCGATCCGGGGGGCCAGGGGCGGTATGGCGCCCCGGCCGCTCGACCGGCCGGCCGTTGCTGATGCGCCCGCGCCGCGCGACCGCGCGACGCCGCCCGTTGCGATGCTTCCGGCCATTCCGGCCGATACGGCGGGCCTCCCGGGTCTCACCTTGTCCGAGTGCCTGCGCATGGCCGTCGAATCCAACTATGGCGTCCGCCTGGCACGCAACCGGCGCGATATGGCCGCCAACGACGTGACGCTCTCGCCCTTCCTGCCGACGGCCGGCGTCAACGGCCGTCAAAGCCAGGACGCGTTGCACGGCCGCAATGCCTACCGCAACGAGACAGCCGAGAAGAAGAACACCTATCGGGTCAACCAGTATACTGCCGACCTGACGGTCGACTGGACACTGTTCGACGGCCTGGCGATGTTCGCCGACTACGACAGCCGCCGCGAGTTGTTGCGCGAGGGCGAGCTGAACCTGCGCGGCAGTATCGAGTCGCTCGTGGCCGATGTCTCGGAGCAGTACTATTATATCGTTACGCAGCAGCAGAAGTACGAGGCGACGAAGCTTTACCTCGAGATTTCGTCGCTGCGCTACGAGCAGGCGCGCGAGAAGTACGCGTTGAAAACCATATCGGGCCTTGAGCTGGCGCAGGCCAGGATCGATTTCAATGCCGACAGCTCGCAGCTCGTCCAGCAGCGCGAGGTGATCCGTAATGCCTATATCCAGTTGTTCACGACGATGAATGTCGATCTCGGGGGCAAGGTGCAGCTCACCGATTCGCTGACGACTCCCGCGGGCCTGAAGCTCGATGAGCTGACCGACTATGCGATGATGCACAATACGGCGATCCTGCTGGCCCGCGCCGGGCAGCAACTTTCGGAGCTCGACCTGCGCATCGCCCGGGCCGAGCGCTATCCGACGCTGAGCTTCTCGACCGCCTATAAGTTCAACCGCAACGAGAACGAGGCTTCGACGACGCGCTTCAGCCAGACGCATGGCTTCAACTGGGGTTTTCGTCTTTCGGCCAACCTGTTCAACGGCTTCGAGACGCGCCGCAAGGTCCGCAATGCCGAGCTCGGGATCGAGAACAGCGCCCTCGCCGCCGCGCAGGCCGAGCTCGAGGTGCGCAGCAATCTGGCCCAGCAGTACAATACCTACCGCAAGAACCTGGCGATGATCGGCTTCGAGGGCGAGTCGGCCGCGACGGCACTGCTCAACCTGCAGGCGGCGATGCTGATGTACCGCGTGGGGACGATCTCTGCCGTCGAGTTCCGCGAGATCCAGCGCAGCTATCTCCAGGCTGTCGATCGTCAGTTACTGGCCCAGTACGAGGCTAAGATATCCGAGATTTCGCTCCGCTATTACGCCGGGATGCTGCTCGAATAGGCTGCGCCCGTCTGTTGCTTTGCTCCCTTGGCCTTTGGCCGGGGTGGGATGGCGAAGGTGAGGTTTTGTATTCCGTTGTTGCTTATCGCCGTGATGGGTGGCCGGCTGTGTGAGCCGCCGGATGGTCCCTGCGATCGGTACGTGCCTTCGGCCGTTCCGGTTCTGAGCATCGTCCGCGTGTCCGGCAAACCGGCCGAGGGGTTTTTTAGCCTCGATGCGATCGATTGCTTCTTTGTGACAGGAAGATAGGTCGGGTTGTCCCCGGGGCGGTCGGCCCGCAGCCTCCGGATAAAAAGCGGGCGCGTCTCCATCCGGAGACGCGCCCGCGCTTATCGCAAAGAGAGCGGTTAGCTGAAGAATTTCTGCATCCGCTCGAAAATGTTGGGCTCTTTCGCGTCGGGCGCGCTCTTGAAGCTCGGGCTTTCGGCCAGCTTCTCGATGAGCTGTTTCTCCTCGGCGGTGATCTTGTTCGGGACCACGATGTTGACGACGATCAGGATATCGCCCCGGCCGTAGCCGTTCACATCGGGAATGCCCTTGCCGCGCAGGCGGAGCACTTTGCCCGTGTGCGTACCGGGCTCGATCTTGATCTTGGCGCGTCCCTCGACGAGGGGCACCTCGATCGAACCGCCCAGAATAGCCTGTGGAACGGTGATGTTGAGGTTGTGTATCAGATCGTTGCCGTCGCGAACGAAGTTCGGGTCCTTCTCCTCCTCGATCAGTACGAGCAGGTCGCCGGGGATGCCCCCGTGGCGCGCTGCGTTGCCCTTCCCGCTGACCGACAGCTGCATGCCGTCACCCACGCCGGCCGGTATCTTGATCTCGATCACCTCCTCGCCCTTGACGGTTCCTTCGCCATGACACTTCGAACACGGATCGGTGATGATCTTGCCTTCGCCGTGGCACTCAGGGCACGGCTTGGTGGTCTGCGTGCGGCCGAAGAACGTGTCGACCACCTGGTTCACGTAGCCTGCGCCGTTGCAGGTCGGGCAGGTCTTGTAGGCCTCCTTGTTCTTGGCGCCCGTGCCGCCGCACTGGTCGCAGGCGATCGTTTTGTTGATCTTGAGCTTTTTGGTCGTGCCGCTCACGATCTCCTTGAGCGAGAGGCGCACTTTGATACGCAGGTCCGACCCTCGGTTGACGCGCTGCTGTCCGCGGCCGAAGCCGCCTGCGCTGCTGAATCCGCCGAAGTGGCCGCCGAAGATGTCGCCGAAGTTGGCGAAAATATCCTCCATCGTGAATCCGCCGCCGCCGAATCCCCCGCCTGCGCCGCCCGCGCCGCCGAATCCGCCGTTCATGCCTTCGTGGCCGAACTGGTCGTACCGCGCGCGCTTGTCGGGGTTGCTCAGCACGTCATACGCCTCGGCAGCTTCCTTGAACTTCTCCTCGGCTTCCTTGTCTCCCGGGTTCTTGTCCGGGTGGTATTTGATGGCCGCCTTGCGGTACGCCTTCTTGATCTCGTCGGCGCTCGCGTTCTTGGCGACCTCCAGCACTTCGTAATAGTCTCTTTTTGCCATGATCCTTATTCTCCAACAACCACTTTAGCATAGCGGACCACTTTGTCCTTGAGCTTGTAGCCTTTCTGGACCACATCGACGATCTTGCCTTTCCGGGCCTCGTCGACCGGAATCTGGGCCACGGCTTCGTGCAGGTCGGTGTCGAGCTCGAGTCCTATGGCCTCGATCTCGGAGAGGCCCTTGGCCCTGAGCGTCTCCATCAGCTTCTGGTGAATGAGCACGACGCCCTGCTTGAGCGCCTCGGTGTCCGATGCCGCGTCCATCGCGATGATCGCGCGGTCGATGTCGTCCATCACGCCGAGGATCGACTTGATGACATCCTCGCCGCCGGTGGCGATCAGGTCCATCTTCTCGCGGAGGGTGCGCTTGCGGTAGTTGTCGAATTCGGCCGACAGGCGCAGGTACTTGTCCTGCCACTCGCGGGCGGCGCCTGACATCTCTGCCGAATTGTCACCAGCCTCGAAGCTTTCGTCTGCCACAATGTCCGTATCGGCTGTCCCGGGGGTCTCGCACTGCTGCGCGCCGCTTTCGGTCTTGCAGTCCTTAACGTTTTCTTTGTCTGTAACTTGCTCTTTCTCTTTATGCTTTGTCATGGTCGGGTATTTTATTTCTGACGTGGATAAGCGCAAATTGTATACCAAGCGCCCGGCCGTGCCGAGCCGCCCGGCGGGTGCAAAGTAAGCGATAAAATCCCGTTCCGGCAAATGCGCCGGCCCTCACGGTGAGCCGGTTGCCGGTACCGGCGGGCGATCTGCCGGATACCCGGCCGTTAGCGGACATTGTACGGTCGCCGTTATCCGGGATGTTTGCCCTGTGGCCCGCCCCCGGCGGCCCCGTTTCCCGCGTGCGTGGCCTGCCTGCGTCCGGCTAACGTTGGCTTAACGCGCGTAGCGATTCCTTAACGGTTATCTATTTTTCGCTTAACAGCGTGTGGCATGGCGCCCGATACCTTTGTGGCGAGAAAAAACGGAAACCAACTTTACAATGAAGATGAACACACTGAAACACCTGATCCTGGTAGCCATATGTGCCGCGCTTGCCTGCGGTGCCCGGGCCGAGGCGTCCGAGGGGCGTATCCAGGGCACTGTGGCCGATGCCGTCACCGGCCAGCCCGTTATCGGGGCCGCCGTCACGATCGCCGGGACGACGCTCGGCGTGGCTACCGGCGTCGACGGCAGCTTTGCCCTGGCGCTCAAGCCCGGGACCTACACCGTCCAGATCACCTATATATCCTATAAGGAGTACACCTCCCGGCCGCTCACGGTCAAGGCGGGTGAGGCCACGACGCTCGACGTGGCGCTGGTCGAGCAGGTGAGCGAGCTTGAGAACATCGTGGTGGTCGGCTCGCGTCCCGTGGGCACCGATGCCGGGCTGATCGGCCAGATGCGTGCCTCCACGGTCGTTGCGAGCGGCATCTCGGCCCAGACCATCGCGCGCACGCAGGACAAGGACGCCTCGGAGGTGGTGCGCCGCATCCCGGGCATCTCGGTGATCGACGACAAGTTCGTGATCGTGCGCGGCCTCGCGCAGCGCTATAACAATGTCTCGATCAACGGTGCGGCCGTGCCGGGCTCCGAGGCCGACACGCGCGCCTTCTCGTTCGACATCATCCCGAGCGCGCAGATCGACAACGTGATGATCGTCAAGTCGCCCGCGCCCGAGATTCCGGCCGATTTCGCCGGCGGCTACATCCGTATCCGCACGAAGGTCGTCCCCGACCGCAACTCGGTTCGGATCACCTACGGTACGGGTTTCAACACCGTGACGCAGTTCCATGCGTTCCGATACAATCCGGGCAGCTGCACCGACTGGCTCGGTTTCGACGGCGGCAAGCGCAGTATAGGTAGCTTCTCGGACCGCCTCGACAACAGCAATGCGGTGGCCGTCGACCACGCCTCGAAATACGGTTTCAACAACGACTGGCGCGTGCGCTCGCGTACGCCGCTTCCCGACCAGAAGCTGACGGTGGCCGTGAACCGCCGCATCGAGAGCCGGAGGGGCGACCGGGTTGGCCTGGCCGCAGCGCTCAATTACAGCAACACCAACAAGAGCCTGCTCGACATGGAGAACTCGCAGTTCGGCATCTACAACCACACCGAGGACCGTCCGCTATACAATTTTAGGTACACCGACGACCAGTACACCAACGATGTCAAGCTGGGCGCGATGCTCAACCTCTCGTACGTCCCGCAGCCGCGGGGGCGGGCGGTCAGCCGGTACGAGCTGCGCAACATCTTCAACCAGCTCGGCCGCAACCGCTACACCACCCGCGAGGGGTGGCGCAACGTGAGCGGTTACTACGAGCAGCAGCAGGACGAGTACCTTTACCAGAGCCGCTCGGCCTACACGGGGCAGGTGGCCGGCGAGCACGAGACGGGCCGGACCAGGATCGACTGGAACGCGGCCTACTCCTACTCGAACCGCCGCCAGCCCGACCGCCGCATCGTGGCCCGCGAGAAGAACCCCGAGAACGGCGTCTACGACTACACGATCGACCAGAGTTCCGTCGAGCGCTACTTCACCTCGCTCGACGAGAACCTCCTGTCGGGCGGCGCCAACCTCTCGCAGCAGCTGGGTAGCGCTTCGGCTTCGTTCCGCCCGGTGCTCAGGGCGGGCCTCTATGCCGAGTACAAGGACCGCAGCTACGACACGCGCAATTTCCTCTACAAGTGGGATGCCTACGACAACTCGCTCCCGGCCGGCTTCGGGTCGCTCCCGGCCGAGGAGATCTTCACGCCCGAGTATGTCGGCGCGCCCGACAAGCTCCACATCCAGGAGGACACGCGCAATACCGACAACTACGCGGCGAGCAACCACACCGAGGCTGCCTACGTGGCCGCCGAGCTACCCGTGGGGCGTTTCAACATCTACGCCGGGGCCCGCTTCGAGCGTTTCTCGACCACGCTGACGAGCTATACGTCGAACACGACGTTCAAGACGCGCGATTATACCTACACCTACAACAACCTGCTGCCGTCGGTCAACACCACGTTCAAACTCACGGACAAGCAGTTGCTTCGCCTGGCCTACGGCATGAGCGTCAACCGTCCCGAGTTCCGCGAGCTCTCTCCCTCGACCTACTACGACTTCGATATGTTCAGTACGATCACCGGTAATCCCGACCTCAGGCAGGCGACGATCCACAACCTCGACCTGCGTTATGAGCTCTATCCGGGCAGCGGCGAGATGGTGTCGGTGGCGCTGTTCTACAAGCGGTTCCGCAACCCGATCGAGTGGACCTACGTCGATGCCGGGGGCTCGTACCAGTATTCGTTCGAGAACGCCCGCGAGGCCGACAACTACGGTGTCGAGGTCGACCTCCGCAAGGACCTCGCTTTCATGGGGATGCGTGGCTTCATGCTGACTCTCAACGCCGCCTATATCCACAGCAATGTCCGCTTCGGCGCCGGGAGCCTCGAGCACGACCGTCCGATGCAGGGGCAGTCGCCCTACCTGGTCAATGCCGGGCTGTTCTACGCCAACGACCGGCTGGGCCTGACGCTCGGTGCGCTCTACAACCGCATTGGCAAGCGCATCACCGGCATCGGCCGCGTGAGCACGAGCGGCGGCGACAATTTCAACAACAACATTCCCGACATGTACGAGATGCCGCGCAACGTGCTCGACCTGACGTTCGGCGTCCGGCTGAGCCCCGTCTTCGAGCTCAAGGGGGCCGTGCGCGACATCCTGGGCGAGCGGGTCCGCTTCATGCAGTTCCCCGAGTTCCGCGACAGCGCGGGCCGTGTCCACAAGCGCGAGCAGACGACCAGGGCCTACGAGCCGGGGCGCAACGTCTCGCTCTCGCTCACGGCGACTTTCTAAGGATCACAGACAACCCAATGATTAAAACATAGAGTATGAAAAAGCAGTTATTCATGGCGATTGTGGCCGCAGCGGCGCTGCTGGCCGGATGTTCAGACACCAAAGAGGGCGATGGCGGCGACGGCGGCGACGACAACACCGAGGGTCTTGTTTTTGAGGAGACCGTGGGCGGCGTGACCCGCTACTACATCGGCGACGGCGACCAGAACTTCCCGGCGCCTGTTAAGAACTATACCCTCGACGCGTCGAAGACCTATTACCTGCGTGGCTGGGTCTATATCCAGGACGGGTCGAGCATCACCATTCCCGCCGGTACGGTGATCCGGGGCGATAAGGGGTCGATGGGCTCGCTCATCATCGAGCGCGGCGGCAAGATCTTCGCCCAGGGCACTCCCTCCAAGCCGGTCGTCTTCACCTCGGCCCAGCCTGCCGGGCAGCGCAAGCCGGGCGACTGGGGCGGCCTCATTATCTGTGGCCGCGCGCTCAACAACAAGACCGAGCAGCAGATCGAGGGCGGTCCGCGCACCTTCCACGGCGGCAACGACAATGCCGACAACTCGGGCGTGCTGAGCTACGTGCGTGTCGAGTTCGCCGGCTATCCGTTCGGCACCGACATGGAGATCAACGGCATCACCTTCGGCTCGGTGGGTAGCGGCACCAAGGTCGACCACCTGCAGGTCTCGTACTCCAACGACGACTCGTACGAGTGGTTCGGCGGCGCCGTGAGCTGTAGCTACCTGGTGGCCTACCACGGCTGGGACGACGACTTCGACACCGACAACGGCTTCAGCGGCAACATGCAGTTCCTGCTCGGCGTGCGGCACCCCCGTCTGGCCGATACGTCGCTCTCGAACGGCTTCGAGTCCGACAACAACAAGGAGGGCTCGGACGAGCAGCCCTATACTACGGCTCGCTTCTCGAACGTGACGCTGATCGGCCCGATGGGCCAGGACCCCGATTTCTACAACACCTCGGCCAGCACGGCCAATCCCGACGCCTACATCAACGGCGGCGCGCTCTTTCCCAACAACGGCTCGAAGCTGGGTCAGTTCCAGTCCGGCGTGCAGATCCGCCGCAACTCCCGTATCAGCCTTTACAACTCGGTGATCACGGGCTATCCGGTGGGTATGATCGTCGAGAACGACAAGGGCAATTCGCAGGGTGCCGCGACCGATGGTAAGTTCGTGATCCGCAACGTTCACTTCGCCGGCGTCGATACGACGGCCACCGCGTTCGACAACAGCGTGGCCAATGTCAACCCGTTGCAGGGTATCCTCGGCTCGAACGTCAACAAGACATGGACGCGCGGCACGGGCTTCACCGACGGCTATGTGCGTGCCGCTGCCAACGCCAACCGGTTCTATACGGCCCTGAACGGCGTTCAGTTTGTCCAGCCCAACAGCCTGCAGGCCGGCTTCAAGCCGATGCCCGCAGCCGGCAGCCCGCTGGTCGATGCCTCCTATACCGTGCCTGCGGGCTTCGATACCAGGGGCAACGGCTATGCCGGCGCCTTCCGTAGCGCCGACCCGGCCGACGACTGGACGGCCGGCTGGTGCGAGTGGGACCCGCAGAACGCCGAGTATTAGGACGACGTATCTGGCTAAGGCCTCTCCGTGACCTATTGTTTCAGCAGAGCCAAGCGGTAAAGGCCGCTGGCTCTTTGTCTCTTTGCCTGCGGCTTCCCGGCTGGCCTGCCGTGGGTTACGCCGCTTGCCCGCGCCCTGTATGTGGGGAATGCCTGGGGATGGCGATCCCGGAGGCCCGGAGGATCGGTTTTTCTGCGTACGGCTGCGGCGGATACCTGATCTCTCCGATCGCTTTCGATCCGTTCTGTGTGGCATGCCGGGCCTGTACAGGCCCGGTACCCGGCGATCCGGGGATTCCGGATAGGTGAAGATAGGCTGGTGCCTCGCCTGTCCTTCCGGTCCGTGCCCGGCGATGCGACCGGTCATGCCGTTCCCGCTGTACTGTGGCGCGGGCGTGCGGGGTGGGGGCGCCGTTCTACGGCGGCCGTCACGACCGGTAGCAGCAAAGCCGCCCCCGATCGGGGGCGGCTTTGTCGTTCGAAGGCCGGGCCTGTGGCTCCGATTATTTCATCCGGTCGCCTTTTCGGTCGAGGACGACCGGCTCGCCGAGCCCGGCGCCCTGCAGGCGCGGGAGCTGGCTCTTCGCGTCGCCCACGACGATATAGAGCATCTCGTTCTCGCCCAGGTAGTCGCCGATCACGCGCTTCGCCTCGCCGAGCGGCAGCTCGCGGAGCACATCCTCGCGCTGCTTCACGTAGTCGGCCGGCAGGTCGTACTCGGTGATGCCGGCCAGCATGCCGACCAGCGCCTTGGGGGTCTCGAAAGCCCCGGCATTGCTGCGGATAAGGGCCGTGCGCGTCGCGTCGAGGTCCTCCTGGGTGTATGTCGCGCCGTAGTTGGCCAGGATGTCGCGCAGCACGTCGACCGACTCTTTCGTCACGCTCGACTGCATGTTGCCCGCTGCGACGAACATATCCTTGAACCGCCCGCTGTTGAGCCGCGAGTAAGCGCCGTAGGTGTAGCCGCGCTTGAGCCGGAGTTCGTTGAACAGGCGTCCCTCGGTGCTCTCGCCGAGCTTGTAGTTGACGATCCGCGCCGGGTAGTAGTCGGGACTGCCGACGGGCATCGCGCGCCGTGCGGCCATTACATACGATTGCTGGGCGCCGGGATAGTCGACGAAGAAGATGCGGTCGCGGGGGTCGATCAGCGTCTGCTCCTCGCCGGGTGTGAGCTCGGGGACCTCCTTGTCCGGCCAGTTGTGGACCAGCGGGCGGATGGCGCTGACGGCCTCGGGCTCGGTCAGCATGCCGGCGAAGTGGATGGCCGATGCCGACGGCGAGATATACCGGTCGTGGTAGGCCCGGAGGTCGTCGAGCGTGATCTGCTCGACGCTCGCCTCGTCGCCGCTCACGCGGTTCGAGAGGATGTTGCCCGGACCGTAGAGCAGCTTCTGCGCGGCGACGGCGGCGATCGCCGTGGGGCGCACCTGTTGCTGGCGGATATCGGTGAGCGTCTGCTGCTTGGCCAGGACGAACTGGTCGGCGTCGAAGCGCGGCTCGGTCAGTACCTCGTCGATTAGCTTCATCACGGCCGGCAGGTTGCGCGAGAGGCAGCTCCCCTCGATGGCGATGTACTCGGCGGCCGCATAGCACTGCACGTTGGCGCCCAGGCGGCGGAAAGCCTTCTGCAACTGGGCCGGGGTCTTGTCCTTCGTCCCTTCGAGCAGCAGCGATGCGTAGAGGTTGGCCACGCCGACCTTCTGCGGGTCGTCGTAGAGCATGCCGCCCTTCATCACCAGGGCGAACTGCACGTAGGGCATCTCGTTGTTGGTGATGCCGTAGACCATGAGCCCGTTGGGCTGCTCCGAGCTCCATATCTCAGGGGTCTTGAGCAGCGGCATCCCGCCGTCGAGCGCGGGCTCCTGCGCGCGGTCGATGGCCGAGGGCGTGCGCTCGTAGTCGTCTTCATCGACGATCTCGCCGCCTTCCGAGTTCATTTGCTGCTCGTCGACGCTCTCCTCGACCACTACGGCCGGCTTCGAGCCCTCGAGCGCCAGCCCGGGCTGTCCCTTGGGGACGAAACTGGCCGCCACCAGGTGCTTGTCCTTGATATACCGGTCGAAAACGCGGCGCACGTCGCCGGTCGTGACGGCCTGTGTCCGCTTCAGCTCGGTGAGCGCGCGGTCGGGCTCTCCGGTGAACACGTCGCTGTTCGCCATGCTCTGTGCCCGCTCGTACACGCCCGACAGGCGGTCGTATGTGCTCACCTCGTGCAGGGCCTTGAGGCTCTCGAGGGTTTCGGCGTCGGCGCCCGTGTTGTCGAAACGCTCGAACGCCTCGCCCACGGCGGCGTAGACGTCGTTCAGGTTGACGCCCTCATAGGCCGGGATCATCAGCATCACGCTGCCGGCGAGCTCCTGCGGGTAGTAGAACATCGACACCTCGGGGGCGAGCTTCCGCTCCTCGACGATCACGCGGTAGAGGGGCGAGTCCTTGCCCTCGGCCAGCAGCGAGGTCATCAGGTCGATGGCGCAGTCGTCCGGATGGTAGTTCTCGACGGCGGGCCACACGAGGGTCAGCATCGGCATCGTGGCATAGTTGTCCTCATGCACGACCTTCACGTCTTCGGCGAGCGTGGCCGGCATCGGGTCCATCTTCGGCACATCGGCCCCGCGTTTGATTTCGCCGAAATACTTTTCGACCATCGTTCGCGCCTTTTCCGGCTCGAAATCGCCCGAGATGACGAGCGTTGCATTGTTGGGCACGTAATACGTATGGTAGAACTCCTTCACGTCGTCGAGCGTGGCGCTGCGCAGGTCGGCCAGCTCGCCGATCACGGTCCAGCTGTAGGGATGTCCGGCAGGGTAGAGATAGCGCGCGATGACCGGCATCAGGTGGCCGTACGGGCGGTTGTCGTACATCTGGCGTTTTTCGTTCGACACGACGTCGATCTCGCGCTCCAGCCCGCGCTGGGTCACGGTGTTGATGAAGTAGCCCATGCGGTCCGACTCCATCCAGAGCACCTTTTCGAGCGCGTCCTTCGGGACGATCTCGTGGTAGATGGTCCCGTCGTTGCCCGTTCCGCCGTTGAACTCGCCGCCCAGGCCCGAGATCTTCTCGAAGAAGGCGTTGCGCGGCAGGTTCTCCGAGCGCTGGAACAGCATATGTTCGAAGAAGTGGGCGAAGCCGGTCTTGCCCGTTTTTTCGCGGGCCGACCCGACGTGGTACTGGATGGCCACCGCCACCACGGGGTCCGAGTGGTCGGGCTGCAGTACGACGTTCATGCCGTTGCCGAGCGTGAATTTCTCAAAGTCAAGGGTCACCTCTTTTTTATCTCCCGAGGCACAGCCCATCATCACTGCGCCCGCCCCGACGGCACAGCACAGCTGCTTCAGCGAAATCTTCATATCTGGTTCGTTCTGGTTTAAATTTTTTCCGTGTTTTTTCACAACGTGTAAATTTATACAAAAGTATCAATTCCATTCGGAATCCTGCAGCGACGGCGGGAAAATCTATCGGCCTGCGTCCCTCCTTTTCCTGTCCGGCATGTGCTGTCCGCGTTCCGCGGGAGGCTGCACGTCGGCCGTATGGTGAGGCGCTGCCGCGTTTTGTTGCCCGGCTGCGCGTGCCGTGTACCCGCGGCGGGGCTTGCCCGCAGGCTTGCCGTGCAGTTTCCTGCCGTTTGTTCCGATACGGCCGGGCTGCATGTCCGATGCTTCTTGCCCGGGTCCAGGGGGGGCAAGGTCCGTGCTGCGGTCCGGATGCTGCGCTATGAGGCATGCCTTTGATCCTCAGGGCGGGGACTTCGCCTGCATATGCGAGCGGGGCCGGTCCGTCCCCGCCGTCCTGCCCCGGAACACCCCGGCCTGCTAAAATTTTTGCGCAAAAAATTTGCAGAGAAAATTTTTTGTCGTACTTTTGTGCCATCAAGATTGACCCATGGTGTAATGGTAACACTGCAGATTCTGGTTCTGCCTTTCTTGGTTCGAGTCCAGGTGGGTCAACAAAAATCCCTGATAATCTTATGATTGTCAGGGATTTATCTTTTTTCCGGGAACGTAAATAGGGACGAAAATGGTTCTTGGGATGTTTCTATTGCATCTATCCGGGTGATTTTAGGTTACACGGTAGCGATATTCCAATATGAAAAAAGGGAAGGACTAATTATTTTCCTCCCCTTCTTCTGGCCATCGTTTCGGCTCCCGTCATTTCGATTCTTTCGGGTTTTCCGGGTTTTCCTGTGTGGGGCCTTGGACAGCTGTATGCTGTTTCCTCGGGTTCCGTAAGGCTTATCCGCGAGGTGGGCTCTGGATATCCCGGGCAGGCTGGCCGGATCCGTGAGAATATCCGGTGCGGCCGGCATGTACCCGGGGTGGGCTTGCTGCCCGGTATGTTCGAAAAGCGGGAACTGCCACCGGCAATTCCTGTTTTGTTTGCCTTCCCGGTCGGCCTATTCCCTGTTCTGCCCGGCCAGCCGGTATAGTTCGGCGATCTCTCCGGGCCACCGGCTCTCATCCGGTGTCTCGAGGATGAGCGGCAGGTCGTCGAACCGCGGGTCGGCGGCAATGTACCGGAAGACGGTGATGCCCAGCGCGCCTTCGCCGAGGCTCTGGTGGCGGTCGACGTGGCTGTCAAGCCCTTTCATCGAGTCGTTCAGGTGCATGCCGCGCAGGTATCCGAGGCCGACGGTGCGGTCGAGCTCGGCGAATGTCCGGTCGCAGGCCTCCGTCGTGCTCAGGTTGTATCCGGCGGCAAAGGCGTGGCAGGTGTCGATGCAGACGCCCACACGGCTCTTGTCCTCGACCCGGTCGATGATCCGGGCGAGCTGTTCGAAGCGGTGGCCCACGTTCGATCCCTGCCCGGCGGTGTTCTCGATCACGGCCGTCACGCCCCGCGTTTTGCCGAGCGCGATGTTGATCGATTCGGCGATCCGGTCGAGGCACTTGTCGACGCTGATCTGCTGCAGGTGGCTTCCGGGGTGGAAGTTGAGCATCGAGAGGCCGAGCTGCTCGCACCGGCGCATCTCGTCGAGGAAGGCTGCGCGCGACTTTTCGAGCGCCTCTTCTTCGGGGTGCCCCAGGTTGATCAGGTAGCTGTCGTGGGGCAGGATGTGCCGCGAGGCGTACCCCAGCCGCTCGCAGTTCGCGCGGAAGGCCTCGATGCCCGCTGCGCTGAGCGGTGCGGCGACCCACTGCCGCTGGTTCTTGGTGAAGAGGGCGAAGGCCCCGGCCCCGATGGCTGCGGCGTTGAGCGGCGCGTTCTCGACACCGCCGGCCGCGCTGACGTGCGCTCCGAAATATTTCATGCTGTTCTCCGTTTTATGTTCAGATGAGGTGTGCCCGCATATGATCGGTCAAATTTACGACTCTTCGCGCGAAAGGACAAGATTCCGCGCGGATGATTGGGCGGACCAAACGAAATAATGCTAACTTTGTCCGACGGATTGCGCTGCATCGTGCTAAAACACCTGCAAAAATGAAACCACTGAGATACCTGTTGTTTTTCGTGTTCCTGTTTTTCGGGCCGGGAGCGGCGGCTCAGTTCTCGATCTCCAACATCAGCAGCGACGAGTCCGAGACGCGCCTTCGCGACGCAGGGATCAGGGTGCGGCCGCTCGAGCGCAACGACTACTACAATGCGGCGTTCGCCCGTGCCGAGCGCAAGCGGGTCTTCAAGGAGCAGAACTACGTGGAGGTCCATCCGGTGATCTCGCTCTCGCTCAACCAGTATACCAACAACCCCAACCAGCAGAACACGTTTTACATGCGGGCTTACCTGTTCCACCGGCATATCCATACGAAGAACAAGTTCACGCTCAACTCGCGTTTCGAGGGGGCCTATGCGTTCAACATCAATACCGAGAAGTGGTTCCGGAGCGAGGACTGGTTCCGCCACAACCTCGACCTGAGCTGGCGGTTTGCCAAGAGCTGGTCCTATGCCGGCTCGACGGCGCTCTCATCCCAGTTCTCTCAGGGGTTCGACGGGGGCGGAACGCTGACCTCGGCGATCATGGCCCCGGGCTATTTCGATATATCGCCCGGTATTATCTATCAGAGGCCGGGTAAGTGGCCCAAGATCATCTTCTCGCCTGCCGTCGGCCGTTGGACGCTGATGCTCAATAAGAAGGTCTCGAAGCTGGGGCGGTACGGCGTTCCGGCGGGGCATCAGGGCTATGCGTCGCTGGGCGGCAAGCTCCGCATCGAGTTCGAGAAGCGGTTTGCCAAGAACCGTTTTCGTTATTGGACCGACAGCGAGTTCTTCTTCGACTGGGAGCTCGACCGCGACCCGACGTTCTTCTGGAATAACTCACTGGAGATGAATATTGTGAAATACCTGAAAATGACCTTTTACCTGGCGACTTTCTACGACCGTAACGCTCCGACCAAGAGCGATTCCAAGTGGCGGTTCCAGTATTCCTTCACGCTCGGGTTCGATCTCCACTACAAAAACAAGTAAGTTGACGCGGCAGCGGCAATAACCTGCTTTGGCGGCGCGTTCTGGTTTATTGCGGCCCGCCGGGCCGCGCGATCATTGAAATCAAGGAACTGTATATGTATAAGAACAGTAAGTTTACCATCCTGTTGCCGCTGATCGTTGCGGTCTGCCTGGCGGCGGGAGCCGTGCTGGGCATGTTTCTCGTGCCGCGTACGGCCGTTCCCGGCTCTTCGGTCCCGGAGCGCGCGCTCGGTGCCGGGGGAGCCAAGCTGACCAAGGTGATGCAGCTCATCAATACGCTCTATGTCGATCCCGTCTCGACCGACTCGATCACCGAGCAGGTGATCCCCATGCTGCTCGAAGAGCTCGACCCGCACTCGGTCTACATTCCGGTCGATAACATGGCGCAGGCCAACGAGGCGCTCGACGGCGAGTTCGACGGTATCGGCGTGATGTTCAACATGGCCACCGATACGGTGATCGTGCTCAATGTGATCTCGGGCGGCCCGAGCGCCAGGGCCGGCGTGCTCAACGGCGACCGTATCATCACGATCGACGACTCGCTGGTGGCCGGCGTCAGGTTCGGGCAGGACAACGTGATGAAGCGCCTTCGCGGACCGCGCGGCACGGAGGTGAAGCTCGGCCTCGAGCGCCGTGGCGTGCGGGAGCTCGTGCCGATCACCGTCACGCGCGGCGTGATCCCGATCAAGAGTATCGATGCGGCCTTCATGCTCGCGCCCGGGGTGGGCTATCTCAAGCTGACCGCCTTTTCGCGTAACTCGCACAAGGAGATATCGGAGGCGCTGGCCGCGCTGCGCGGCGAGGGTATGCGCAGGCTGATCTTCGACCTGCGGGGCAATACCGGGGGCTTTCTCGACCAGGCGATCCTGATCGCCAACGAGTTCCTGCCGGCCGACAAGCTGATCGTCTATACCGAGGACCGCTTCAGGAAGCGGGCGGTCGAGTACAGCGACGGCACGGGCCGCTATCAGGACCTCGAGCTCGATATCCTGATCGACGAGGGGAGTGCCTCGTCGAGCGAGATCCTGGCGGGCGCCATCCAGGATAACGACCGGGGGACGATCATCGGCCGCCGCTCGTTCGGCAAGGGCCTCGTGCAGCAGCAGTTCCCGTTCTCCGACGGCTCGGCCATGCGGCTGACCATCGCGCGTTACTATACGCCCACGGGCCGCTGCATCCAGAAGCCCTATGTGCCGGGCGACGAGGAGGGCTACCGCAGCGATATAGCCAACCGCATGCGCCACAGCGAGCTCTTTTCGGCCGACAGCATCCGGTTCGACGACAGCCTGCGCTATGAGACGCCGGGCGGCCGCGTGGTCTATGGCGGGGGCGGGATCATGCCCGACGTGTTTGTCCCGGCCGACACGTCCGACGTGACGCCCTATTTCCTCGAGGTGACGGGCCGGAACATCCTGTACCAATATACGATCGACTACGCCGACCGTCACCGCGACGCGCTCAATGCCGTGCAGACGCTGCCTGAGCTTCAGGCGCTGCTCGATGCCGATACGCGCCTGCTCGACGATTTCGTCGCCTATGCCGCGCGCAGGGGCGTAGCGCCGCGGGCCTCGCAGATCGACCGCTCGCGCAACCTGCTGACGGCCCAGCTCAGGGCCTATATCGGGCGTAATACGAAGCTCGACGATGTCGGTTTCTATGCCAATATCTATACGATCGACAACGTGATGCTCCGGGCCCTCGAAACGCCGGGGCTGCCATCCCTCGATACAACCGGTCATGGACATGAAGAAGAATAGGAAGACGATCGGTATCCTGGTCGTGATCGTGGCGGTCATCCTGATCGTCTGGGTCTCGTCCGGGAACCGCGACCAGCCGGCTCCCGCTGAGACGGAGACGGCGGCCCCGACCGGCGATTCGCTGGCGGTCCGGCCCGTCGGGGCGGAGACAGCTCCCCGTGTAACGCCGGATGAGGCCGGCTCGCCCGATACGGCGGCCGGGGCCGGTCCTGACGCCTGCCTGCCCGTGGAGTAAGGGTCGGGTGTCCCTGTGCCGGCGTATACTCGCGCGGCCGCAGCGCGTTCGTCCTCGCTTGTCCGGCCAGCCGCTTTTCAAACAAGAATATCCCGTCTCGTCCGAGGCGGGATATTCTGTTGTACGGTCTCCGGGTCTATTTCCGGGGTCTCGGCACGGCGGGATTACCGTATGCGACCGAGTCTGAGGGAATGTCCTTCGTTACGACCGATCCTGCGCCGATCACCACGCGGTCGCCGATCGTCACGCCCGGGCAGATCACGCTGCCGCCCCCGATCCAGCAGTCGTCGCCGATGGTGATCGGCTTGCCGTATTCGAGCAACTGGTGGCCGCGTACGATGTGGTCGATGGGGTGGGTGGCAGTGTAGAGCTGCACCTTCGGGGCGAAGAAGCAGCGCGCCCCGATGCGCACCGGGGCGACGTCGAGCACCACGCAGTCGTAGTTGAAGAAGGCCTGTTCGCCGCAGTAGATGTTCGACCCGTAGTCGCAGTAGAACGGCGGCTGGATGAAGATGTCGGCGGGGCAGTGCGGGAGCAGCTCGCCGACGATCTCGCCGTAGGTGTCCTCGTTGCCGAACTCGGTGGTGTTGAGGCGGTGCAACAGCAGGTGCGTCCGCTTACGCTCCCTGACGAGCTCGGGATCGGCGGCCGAGTAGAGCTCGCCGCTGAGCATTTTTTCCTTTTCGGTTGCCATATGCGAGTGGTTTTAGCATCTGTTCGCCGCAGGCGTGCAAAAGCCCTGCCGCGTCAGAACGTGAAGGATCAGAACGTGAAGAAATAGTTCATGAAGAAGTTCCAGAACGTCACGACGGCCATGGCCATCAGCTTCGAGAAGTAGAAATTGAGCTTGCCGCGTCCGTGCAGCAGGTAGATGATGCCGTTGTTGAGCGCCAGGCCGATCAGCGAGAATCCGATGAACATCAGGTACTGGCCCGCGATGTCGGGGTTCTCGCTATGGAAGGTCCATATGCGGTTGAAGATGTAGTTCGACGAGGCGGCGCAGACGAATCCCGTCGAGTTCGACAGGTATTTGTTGAGGCGCAGTTTCTCTTTGAGCAGGTAGGTGAGGCCGAAGTCGATGATGACTCCCGTTGCGCCGACCACGCAGAATTTGAGGAATTGAGCGAGCATAGGATGGATCAGCGGATTTCGAGGTGAGACTGCTGGCCGCAGAACCAGGGAGTGAGCGGCGGTGCGAGCAGGGTGAAGCCGGTCTGGTATCTCCCGGCGGGCAGGCGTCCGGCATCCGGCACGGCGAAGACCACCGTGTCGGCGATCGTGCCCCCGGCCGGCAACACGGCGCGGAACCCCTCGACCGGGATCGTCTCGGTAGCCGTCCCGAGCTTGCGCCAGGCCATGGCCAGCCGCACCGAGTCGCCGTCGACCGTGATGTCGTAAGGGTAGGGGTTGGCCATGGTGAGCGGGATGCGCAGCGTATCACTGGCATGCAGGGTGCCCTGCGGCTCGTCGAAGCGGACGTCTACCAGCCGTACGGGCCGGAAGTCGTCGACGATCCGGTAACGGAAGACTGTCCCGTCGGGCAGTGTCACGGCCCGGTCGGCGTATGGCCCGGGCGTTTGCACCACTACGCGGCGGCCGATCCAGCGCGTGTCGTCGTCCATCAGCTCATACTGGCTCGTGCGGTAGAAGAGCGTAGGCTGTGCGAACGACGGGTTCCCGGTGTAGAAGTTGTATTTGGCCGCCCCCGTGTAGCTGCCGTCGAACAGGACCGGCAGGTCCCCCGCCTCGGCCGCGATCGCGGCGTTGCGCGCCTCGTTGCCGAACACCTCGAACCGGACGGGCGCATTGGGGAACAGCATCAGCACCCGCAGGCAGACGACGAGCCCGATCGTCACCAGGGCGACCGTTTTCAGGTAGCGCGCGGCGCGCGGTCGGACGCGTGCATAGTCGAACAAGAGGGCGATCACGCCGAACGTGATGGGGATCACCCATTGGGGCTGTACATAACCGCGTATGCTCGACAGCAGGAAGAAGACGAGGAAGCCGGCGACGATCCAGTACATAGCCCGCCGTCCGATGTCGCCGGTGCGCCGCCTGATCCACCCGGCCACGGCCAGCGGGACGAACAGCGGGTTGAAGACGGCCACCACGTTGAGCAGGTATTCGGTGACGTACGAGATGTCGAAGTCGCGGTTGCGCCCGGAGAGGTGGTAGCGGAACGATACCCAGTCGTGCCCGTATTGCCACAGCAGGTGCGGGACGATCAGCATGAGGGCGAGCAGGCAGGCCGCCCAGAACCGGGGCGAGCGCAGCAGCCGCATGTTGGCCGCCACGGCGATCAGCACCACCAGCGCCCCGTGGTACTTGCTGTACGCGAGCGCCGCCATCGCGGCCCCCATCCACAGCGCGTCGGCCCACCGGCCGCGTTCCGAGAACCGGCGATAGAAAAGCAGGAACAGCGCGGTGAAGAGCATCAGCGGTCCGTCGGGCACGGCCAGGAAGCCGTAGAGCTGCAGGATCGGGAGCCCGGCCGCGAGCGCCATGTATAGCGTTACGTCCTTGCGCGTGGGCTCCGCGGGCCGCACGAGGAGCCAGAGCACGAACAGGTAGAGCGGCTGGAGCGTCGTGGCCAGGAGCCTTACGCCCAGCTCGCCGCCCACCCAGCTCCCGAGCCGCACGAGCAGCGCGGTCATCGGCGGGTGGTCGAAGTAGCCCCATGCGAGGTGCTGCGCGAACATATGGTAGTAGGCCTCGTCGTTGGCCAGTCCGGTGAAGGCGGCCTGCACGAGGTTCACGACCCACCATGCGCCGAGCATCAGCCCGAGCAGCGCTTGCGGATTCAGCGTCTTGCCAGTCGGTTTGGTCATCGGTTGTGCGGTTTTGCTGGCAAAGGTAATGAAAAGGAACGAATTGCCGTCTCCCCGCCCGGTCGAAAATACATTTCCGGCAGGGTCCGCTCCCGGTGCAGCCCGGCCCGGCGTGTCCGTGACGTCCTGAAGGGCCGGCTGTCCCGGCCTGTCCGTAAGCCGGCGGTCCGGGAGCCGAAGCCCCCGGACCGCCCTCGCGTACGTCGATTCCCTTCCGGTTATTTCACTTCCCACGTGTCGCCGCTGCGCAGCAGCTCGTCGACGCTGGCGATCGGGGCCTGCTTGCGTACCTCCTCGACCTGGTCGCGCACGTTGTCGTCGTAGGTCTTGTCGGGTACGTCTCGGATCACGCCGAGCGCGACCGGGTAGTTGGGATAGCTCATGTTGACGAGCATCATGTGCACGCCGGGGTTGGGCTCGTGGGCGTTGTGCGTGAGGATGTCGTCGATCGTCACGCCCCCTTCGCCGATCCGGGCCACCATCAGCTTCATGCCGATCTGCACGAGTCCCTTGTCGCGGTTCTTGCCGAAGACCATCTTCTCGCCGTGGCGCAGCACGATCGTGTGCTCCTCGCGCGTTTCGCGGTTGAGCGCGAAGTCTCCGAAGGTCTTGTCGTTGAAGATGACGCAGTTCTGCAGGATCTCGACCACCGATGTTCCGTCGTGTTTGGCGGCGGCCACCATGCACGCTTTCGAGAGCTCGAGCTCCATGTCGACCGACCGGGCGAAGAACGTGCCGCGCGCGCCGAGTACCAGCTCACCCGGGTTGAACGGATGCTCGACCGTTCCGAAAGGCGAGGTCTTGGTCACCTTGCCGAGCTTCGAGGTGGGCGAATACTGGCCTTTCGTAAGGCCGTATATCTCGTTGTTGAACAGCAGGATATTGATGTCGATGTTGCGGCGCACGGCGTGGATCAGGTGGTTGCCGCCGATGGCCAGCGCGTCGCCGTCGCCCGTCACCTGCCACACGGTGAGCTTGGGGTTGGCCACTTTGACGCCGGTGGCGATGGCCGTCGCCCTGCCGTGGATGCCGTGGAATCCGAACGTCTTGGCGTAGTAGGGGAAGCGCGACGAGCATCCGATGCCCGAGACGATGGTGAAGCGCTCGTGGGTGTACTTGAGCTCGGCCGCTACTTCGGGAAATGCCTTGAGCACCGAGTTTAAGATGGCGTGGTTGCCGCACCCGGGGCACCACTTGACCTCCTGGTCGCTTTTGAAGTCGGCCGGTGTGTATGCGTAATTATGGTTATTCATGGCTTTTTTCGTTTAGCAGGCGGTTGAACTCCCCGGCGAGCTCGGTCACCGTAAAGGGCTGGCCGGCCACCTTGTTGTACTGCTCGTATCGGAATTCGGGCAGGCTCATGCGCAGGTAGTTCGCCATTTGGCCCATGTTGAGCTCGCAGACGACGATCCGTTTGAAGCGCCCGAAGATCTCGCGCACGCCGCGGGGCAGCGGGCTGAGGAAGTTGAAGTGACAGAGCGAGACGCTCCGTCCCTCTTTCTGCAGCTCCTTGACGGCCGAGTAGAGGTGTCCCCGCGTGCCGCCCCAGCCCACGACCAGCAGGTCGCCGCTGCGGGGTCCGATCACCTCCTGCCGGGGGATGAAGTCGGCCACGCGCGTCACTTTGGCTGCGCGGATGTCGACCATCTTCTGGTGGTTGGCCGGATCGTACGAGATACATCCTTTGAGGAAGTCTTTTTCGAGGCCGCCGATGCGGTGCTCGACGCCTTTCGTGCCGGGGAGGGCCCACGAGCGGGCCAGCCGCTTCTCGTCGCGCTTGTAAGGCAGGAAGCCGCCTTCGGGGGCATGCCGCACGATGGGCGGCTTGATGGCCGGATAATCCTTCATCGACGGGATGCGCCACGGCTCCGAGCCGTTGGCCGTGAAGCCGTCCGAGAGCAGGATGACCGGGGTCATGTGTTCCATGGCGATCTTGCCGGCCCAGAAGGCGTAGTGGAAGCAGTCCGACGGCGAGCTGGTGGCGATGACCACCAGCGGGCACTCGCCGTTGCGTCCCCAGAGGGCCTGCATCAGGTCGCTCTGTTCGGTCTTGGTCGGCAGGCCGGTCGAGGGGCCGCCGCGCTGGACGTTGACCACCACGAGCGGCAGCTCGGTCATCACGGCCAGGCCGAGTGCCTCCGACTTGAGCGAGAGTCCGGGCCCCGAGGTCGAGGTGACGGCGAAGTTGCCGGCAAAGGCGGCGCCGATCGCGGTGCAGATGCCCGCGATCTCGTCCTCGGCCTGCAGGGTCTTGACCCCGAGGTCCTTGCGCTTGGCCAGTTCCTCGAGGATGGCCGTGGCCGGAGTGATCGGGTACGAGCCGCAGAAGAGCGGCCGCCCGCTTTTTTCGGATGCGGCGATCAGGCCCCATGCCGTCGCCTGGTTGCCGCTGATATTGCGGTAGATGCCCGGCTCGAGCGACGCGGGCTTGATGTTGTAGGTGTTGGCGAAGGCGTGCGTGTTGTGCGCGTAGTTGTAGCCGCCGTTGAGGGCCTGCTTGTTGGCAGTGGCGAGCTCGGCGCTTTTGCGGCCGAACTTACGGTCGATGAAGGCCTCGATGTGGTCGAGCGGGCGGTTGAACAGGAAGCAGCAAATGCCCAGCGCGAACATGTTCTTGCACTTGGTGATGGTCTTCAGGTCGAGGTTGACGCTCTCGAGCGCCGCCCGCGTCATTGTCGTGATACCCGGCGCGACGATGTTGTACTCGGCGAGTCCCAGCTCGGCGATCGGGTCGTCGGTGGCGAATCCGGCCCGCGCCACGCTCTTCTCGTTGAACTGGTCGGCGTCGATGATGACCGTTGCGCCTCGCTTGAGCCAGCAGGCGTTGGCGCGCAGTGCCGCGGGGTTCATCGCCACGAGCACGTCGCAGTGGTCGCCGGGCGTGTTGACCTTGTGGTCGCCGATGTGGGCCTGGTAGCCCGATACGCCCGAGATGGTGCCCTGCGGGGCGCGGATCTCGGCCGGGAAGTCGGGGAAGGTCGAGATGCCGTTGCCCGCGAGGGCCGAGGTGTCGGCGAACAGGGTGCCTGTGAGCTGCATCCCGTCTCCCGAGTCGCCCGAGAACCGGATCACGACATCGTCGAGTTCTGTTATATTTTCTGCTTTGCTCATAACTTACGGTTAAATTTTACAAAGATTGTCAAAGATACACTTTTTTCTTAACATTGATGCTCCGTCGTGCAGAAAACGCGTGCGCCCGGTTCCGGAGTGCCGCAGACCATTGATTTTGCGGTCGTCGCGCCATAAAACGCCACCCGAACTCGGATTCTCAATAAAAATAGTTAATTTTGCGCGTTTCGTATCCGTAACGACCCAAATAACCAATGAACATATAAACCTTCCGTAAAACCATGACCAGTAAAATCAATTTCGTGTCGCCAGCCGAGGCGGTGAAGGTCATCAAGTCGTACGACCACATCCACCTGAGCAGCGTGGCCAGCGCGCCTCAGTGCCTGATCAAGGCCATGTGCGAGCGGGGCGCCAATAAGGAGTTCCAGCACGTCCACATCCACCATCTCCACACCGAGGGGCCGGCTCCCTATGCAGCTCCCGAGTTCGAGGGTATCTTCCAGCTCGACTCGTTCTTCGTGGGCGGCAACGTGCGCAAGGTGACCCAGAGCGGCTACGCCGACTACATTCCGGTTTTCCTGAGCGAGACCCAGAAGCTGTACCGTTCCGGCGTGCTGCCGTGCGACGTGGCTATGATCCAGGTGTCGTCGCCCGACAAGCACGGTTACGTATCGCTGGGTACCTCGGTCGATGCGACTCTGGCCGCTGTCGAGTGCGCCCGTACGGTGATCGCCGTGGTCAACAAGAACGTTCCCCGCTCGTTCGGCGACGCGTTCATCCACACCTCCCAGATCGACACGTTCGTCGAGGACGATACTCCGCTTGAGGAGGCCCATTTCAGCGCCCCCAACGAGATCGAGTGTGCGATCGGCCGCCACTGCGCCGCCCTGATCGAGGACGGTGCCTGCCTGCAGATGGGTATCGGCGCGATCCCCAATGCCGTGCTGGCCCAGCTGGGCGGCCATAAGGACCTCGGTATCCACACCGAGATGTTCGCCGACGGCGTGCTTCCGCTGGTCGAGAGCGGCGTTATCAACGGCCGGAACAAGGCGATCGACAAGGGTAAGATGGTTTCGACGTTCCTGATGGGCTCGCAGAAGGTATACGATTTTATCGACAATAACCCGGGCGTTGCGATGATGGACGTGGGCTATACCAACGATCCGTTCATCATTGCCAAGAACCCCAAGGTGACGGCCATCAATTCGGCCCTGCAGGTTGACCTGACGGGCCAGGTGTGCGCCGACTCGCTGGGTACGACGTTCTACTCGGGCGTCGGCGGCCAGATCGATTTCATGTACGGCGCTTCGCGCTCGGAGGGCGGCAAGGCGATCCTCGCGATGCCGTCGGCCACGAACAAGGGCGTGAGCAAGATCGCTCCGGTGCTCTCGCCGGGTGCCGGCGTGGTGACGACCCGCGCCCACCTGCACTGGTTCGTGACGGAGTACGGTGCTGTCAACCTCTACGGCAAGACGCTGCAGGAGCGTGCGCGCCTGATCATCAGCGTGGCGCATCCCGACCACCGCGAGGCCCTCGACAAGGCGGCTTTCGAGCGTTGGGGCGCCCACCATACCTATATCAAGAGCCAGACTCCGGTCAACGAATAGCCGGGGTGCCGGAGTGGCGCGCGGCGTAGTTTCCCTGCGGCGCGTCTCCCGCCAGGGCCGGCGATTTTCGGGCAGGCATCCAATATTCCGGATGCCTGCCCGTTTGTTTTCCGGCGGGCGTTCCGATATTTTCCCGGCGCAGGCTGCCGCATTTAACTGGAAATCGTTATATTTGTCGCAGCGGTACCCTCTGGTGGGGCCCGTGCGGGGAGATGATGTATATGATCGAGCGTAACGTAGCGGTAAGACTCGTGATGATGGTAGCCATCGTCATGCAGTTCGTTGCGCTTACGCCGCATCATCACCATAACGGGCAGGAGACCCCCTGCTTCAACATCCTGCATTGTCCCGCGAGCGGTTGCGATGCGGCTGCGGCCCGTCACCGCTGCGGCGACGGCAGCGACAGCGAGCCGACCGAGCAGGCCGACTGCTCGCTCAGCAGCCTGGTGGTCGTTCAGCCCGTGCGCGACGACTCGGAGTGCTACTGCCACACGCACCATCACGCCCTGAGCCACCTCGACCTGCTGGTGGCCGATCTTTTCTTCACCGATCCCGCCGATGCCCTCCCGGGCCTCTATCCGGCGGATACCCCTGTCGAGACGCCTTGCCTGCAGTATACGCCTGCACGCTACGTCGCCGAGACGGGCTCGCTGCGCGCCCCTCCTTTCATGGTCTGATCTTCGTGGCTGCGACCTCCGGTTCCGGCCTTTCCGACCCGCCCGCAAGGGGTAGGCCGGATTGATATCCGTATTCCGACTTAACGAAAAATCACCATGAAAAAGTTATCTATTCCATGCCTTGCCCTGCTCGTGGCCTTCTCGCTCGCTTCGTGCAAGGGCGACCGCACGGGCGTTGCAGATGCCGCGCAGACGGCCTCCGCCCTCCACGATCACGACGACCACGATCACGCAGGCCATGACCACGCGGCCGAAGGCGACGACCATGAGCACGACCATGCCGCCGAAGCGGCGCACGACCACGAGGCCGAGGACCACGACCATGCCGCCGAGGCTCCCCACGGCCATGACGACCATGACCACGGCGCATCGGCAGCCAATCCCGACGAGATCGTCTTCACGCCCGAGCAGGCTGCCGGGGTCGAGTTCGAGGTGGTCGACGTACAGCCCGCGCCGTTCAGCGAGGTGATCCGCACCGGGGGCCAGATCATGGCCGCGCAGGGCGACCAGAAGACGCTCACGGCGCCCGTCAGCGGCGTCGTCGCGCTGGGCAGCGCCCGCTTGGCCGAGGGGGCTCCCGTGACCAGGGGGCAGACCCTGTTCTATATCTCCTCGAAGCACATTGCCGACGGCGATTTCGTGGCCAAGGCCAGGGCCGCATACCTCAATGCCAAGGCCGAGTACGACCGCGCCGCCGAGCTCGTGAAAGACAAGATCGTCTCGCAGCAGGCCTACGAGCAGGCCCGGCTGGCCTACGAGCAGGCCAAGGTGGCCTACGATGCCGTCGCCTCGTCGCAGAGCGACCGGGGGACCGGCGTAGCCGCCCCGATCGGGGGCTACGTGACGAGCCTCGATGTCGAGGACGGCGCCTATGTCGAGGTGGGTGCGCCGCTGGCCACCGTCTCCCAGAACCGCCGCCTCACGCTGCGCGCCGAGGTGTCGCAGAAGCATTACGGCGCGCTCCGCTCGATCCGCAGCGCCAATTTCCGCACGGGTTACGACGGCAAGGTCTATTCGACCGCCGATCTCGGGGGGCGTGTCATTTCGTCCGGTGCGACGGCTGGCGCCGGTTCGTTCTATGTTCCGGTGAGCATCGAGTTTGACAACCGGGGCGATATCGTGCCGGGCTCGTTCGTCGAGGTGTTCCTGATCGGGGCGCCCGAGGCCGACGCGCTGACAGTGCCCGAGACGGCGCTCCTCGAGGAGCAGGGCAGCCTCTATGTCTTCGTCCAGCTCGATGCCGAGTGCTACGCCAGGCGTCAGGTCAGGGTGGGCGCGAGCGACGGCCGTCGCGTCAAGGTGCTCTCGGGCCTCGCGCCCGGCGAGCGTGTCGTGAGCAAGGGGGCCTACAACGTCAAGCTGGCCTCTGCCACGGGCGAGATCCCGCATGGCCACAGTCATTGATCCATTACCTTAAAACACAGAGATCATGTTAAATAAAATCATAGCATACTCCCTGCGCAACCGGGTGCTGGTGATGATCGTGTCGGGGTTGCTGATGGCCGTGGGGCTCTATACGACCTTCCACATGGAGGTCGATGTCTTCCCCGACCTCAACGCCCCGACGGTGACGGTGATGACCGAGGCGCCGGGTATGGCCCCCGAGGAGGTCGAGCGTCTGGTGACCTTCCCGGTCGAAACGGCCGTCAACGGCGCGACCGACGTGCGCCGCGTACGCTCGACCACGACCACCGGCTTCTCGGTCGTCTGGGTCGAGTTCGAGTGGGGCACCAACATCTATACGGCCCGGCAGATCGTCTCCGAGAAGCTGGCCGAGCTGGGCGGGAGCCTGCCGCCCAATGTGGGACAGCCGACGCTGGGCCCGCAGTCGTCGATCCTGGGCGAGCTGCTGATCCTCGGCATCACGGCCGACAGCACCTCGCTTGAGGACATGCGTACGATCGCCGACTGGACGATCCGTCCGCGCCTGCTCGCCACGGGCGGCGTGGCACAGGTCACGGTGATCGGCGGCGATATCAAGGAGTACCAGATCCTGGCCGACCCGCTGCGCATGCAACGCTACGGCGTGACGATGGCCGAGCTGATCGCTGCGGCCCAGAACCTCAACCAGAACGCTGCGGGCGGCGTGCTTTACGAATACGGCAACGAGTATATCGTGCGCGGTATGCTTTCGACCACCGACGCGGCGCAGATCGGCAAGGGGGTGGTCAAGACCGTTGACGACGCGCCGATCCTGATCGAGGATGTGGCCGAGGTGACGATCGGCCCCAAGCTGCCGCAGTTGGGCCTGGCCTCCGAGCGGGGCAAGCCGGCCGTGCTGGTGACCGTCACCAAGCAGCCGGGCACCAACACGCTCGAGCTGACCGGGCGCCTCGACCGGGCGATCGACGAGCTGCGTCCGACGCTACCGGCCGATATGCACGTTTCGACCGATATTTTCCGCCAGTCGCGCTTCATCGAGGCTTCGGTCAATAATATCCGGCAGGCGTTGATGGAGGGTGCGCTGTTCGTCGTGATCGTACTGTTCTTCTTCCTGATGAACGCGCGCGTGACGATCATCTCGCTCGTCGCGCTGCCGCTCTCGCTGCTGGTGGCCGTGCTGGTGCTCCGGATGCTTGGCCTTACGATCAACACGATGTCGCTCGGCGGTATGGCCATTGCGATCGGCTCGCTGGTCGACGATGCGATCATCGACGTTGAGAACGTCTTCAAGCGCCTGCGCGAGAACCACCTGAAGCCGAAGGAGCAGCGCGAGAAGAGCCTTACGGTGGTCTTTGAGGCCTCGAAGGAGATCCGCACCTCGATCGTCAATGCGACGATCATCACGATCGTTGCCTTCGTGCCGCTTTTCTTCCTGAGCGGTATGGAGGGCCGTATGCTGCGTCCGCTGGGTATTTCGTTCATCGTCTCGCTCTTCGCGTCGATGGTCGTTGCCGTGACGCTCACGCCGGTGCTTTGCAGCTACCTGCTCACGGGCGACCGGGTGCTGAAGAAGAGCGAGAAGGAACCCTTCGTCTCGCGCTGGCTGCACCGCGGCTACCGTCGCGCGCTCGACTGGGTGCTCGGCCACAAGAGCTGGGTGCTGGGTACGACCATTGCGCTTTTCATCGGGGCGCTGGTCGTTTTCGCCGGGCTGGGCCGCAGCTTCCTGCCCCCGTTCAACGAGGGTTCGCTGACGATCAACACGGCCACGATGCCGGGCATCTCGCTCGAGGAGTCCGACAAGGTGGGTCGCCGTGTCGAGGAGATCCTGCTCGGTATCCCCGAGATCAGGACGGTGGCCCGCAAGACGGGGCGCGCCGAGCTCGACGAGCACGCGCTCGGGGTCAACGTTTCGGAGCTCGAGGCGCCGTTCGAGCTCGACGGGCGCTCGCGCGCCGAGTTCCTGGCCGACGTGCGTTCGCGCCTGGGCGCGTTGCCGGGTGTCAACATCGAGATCGGCCAGCCCATCTCGCACCGCATCGACGCGATGCTTTCGGGCACGAAAGCCAATATCGCGATCAAGCTCTTCGGCGACGACCTGAACCGGATGTTCTCGCTGGGTAACCGGATCAAGTCGGCGATCGCCGACATTCCGGGCGTGGTCGACCTCAACGTCGAGCAGCAGGTCGAGCGTCCGCAGCTTCAGATCAGGCCGCGCCGCGAGGTGCTGGCCAAGTATGGCATCACGCTGCCCGAGTTCGCCGAGTATGTCGACGTGGCGCTGGCCGGGCGTGTGGTCTCGCAGGTCTACGACGAGGGGCGCGCGTTCGACGTGACGCTCAAGGTGGGCGAGGACGACAAGAACAGCATGGCCCGGATCGGCGAGCTGATGCTCGACGCGGGCGGCCGCAAGGTGCCGCTGAGCTACGTGGCCGATATTGTCTCCGCCTCGGGTCCCAATGCGATCAACCGCGAGAACGTGCGGCGCAAGATCGTCGTCTCGGCCAACGTGTCGGGGGGCGACCTGAGCGGTACGGTGAAGGAGATCCGGGACCGCATCACGGAGCGGGTCCCGCTGCCCGAGGGCTACTACGTCGAGTACGGCGGCCAGTTCGAGAGCGAGCAGGCAGCCTCGCGCATTCTGCTTTTCACGTCGCTCATTTCGCTGCTGGTGATCTTCCTGCTGTTGTTCCAGGAGTTCCGGAGCTTCTCGCTCTCGGGCATGATCATGCTCAACCTGCCGCTGGCGCTGATCGGCGGTGTGGCGAGCATCTGGATCACCTCGGGCGTGCTGAGCATCCCGGCGATCATCGGCTTCATCTCGCTGCTGGGCATCGCCATCCGTAACGGTATCCTGCTCGTGTCGCACTACGGACAGTTGCGCAGCGAGGGGCTCTCTCTGCGCGAGAGCGTGGTGCAGGGGTCGCTCGACCGCCTCAACCCGATCCTGATGACCTCGCTCTCGTCGGCGCTGGCTCTGATCCCGCTGGCCGTGGGCGGCGACCTGCCGGGCAACGAGATCCAGAGCCCGCTGGCACAGGTGATCCTCGGCGGCCTGCTGAGCTCGACGCTGCTCAACGGCTTCGTGATCCCGATCGTTTACCTATTGTTCAACCGTAAAACCGAGAAAGTATGATCCTCCAACGATATGCGGCGCTGCTGGCGCTGGTCTGCGCGGTAGCCGGCGGGCGCCCTGCCGCGGCCCAGACCTCCCCGTACGACGGGGTGCTCGGCGCCGTCGAGGCCAACAACCGCGCGCTTGAGGCCCGGCGCCACATGGCCGATGCGCAGACGCTTGAGGCCAATACCGGCAAGTACCTTGAGAACCCGTCGGTCAACTACGAGCGGATGTGGGGCAAGGGCGGCGCGAAGAATAACGAGTGGACCGTCGCCCAGCCGTTCGACTTTCCGGCAGTCTATTTCAACAAGAACAAGCTGGCCAGGCTCCGGGGTGTCCAGTTCGGCCACGAGTACGCCGCGTTCCGCCGGGGCATTCTGCTTCAGGCCAAGGAGCTCTGCATCGAGATCATCTACCTGCGCCGGCAGCAGGCGCTGTTCGACGAGCAGCTCTCGAATGCCGAGCGCTTGTCGGCGGCCTATGACCGGCAGTTCGAGACGGGCCAGGTCAATGTGATCGAGCGCAACCGGGTCGAGATCGAGCTGGTCGATGCCCGGACCGCGGCGCGGCTCAATGCCTCCGACCTGGCTTCGGCCGAGGAGCGCCTGCGTAACCTCAACGGCGGCCTCGCGGTCGACTTTACGGCGACCGAGTATCCGGTTCTCGCGCCGCTCGCCTCGTTCGACGCCTTTGTCGAGGAGTACCTGGCTGCCAGTCCCGATTTGCGACTCGGCGAGAGCGCGGTCGAGGTCGCCCGGCGCGACATTTCGCTGAGCCGCGCCCAGTCGCTGCCCAAGTTCGAGGTCGGCTACCGCTACGAGGGCTCCGTGGGGGGGCGCGACGGCTTCAATGGCTTCGAGGTGGGGCTCACGGTGCCGCTGTTCGAGAATAAGAACACCGTCAAGCGGGCCAGGGCCGAGGCGCGCTATGCCGAGGCCCAGCTTGAGAGCGACCGCCTCGACGCCCGCACGGTCGTGCGCCAGCTCTACGACCGTGAGGCCGTGCTGGCCGGGTCTATGGCGCGTTATGCCGAGATCCTCGCCTCGCAGAAGACGGTCGACTACCTCAACCGTGCCCTCGATGCGGGCCAGATGCCCGTTACGGATTATTTCGTCGAGCTGACGACGTTCTATGACAACCAGTTGAGCTACCTGCAGCTCGAGCGCGACTACCATTTGGTCCGTGCCCAGCTGGCCAGCATGGATCTGTAACCCCCGGCGTAGCCCGTTAGAACCCTGATGCACGAAAAAGTGCGGTCCCGCGTGCCTGCGGAGCCGCACTTTTTGTATTTTGCAGGCCGTGATGCTATCGGGGCCGATGCTCCGGAAGCCGGAAACATACTGCTATGCGAATCTTGAGATTAGGCCGGGAGCACCGCGCCGAAGTTGCCCGGATCAACCGCGTGACGCTTGAGGCCCTGGCCGATAAGTCGTTCTATATCCCGTTCCCGGACGAGGAGCTCGCTACGCTGTTCGACGCGCCCGACCCGGTGATGTATGGCGTTGCGGACGACGATGGCGGACTGGTGGCCGTTTCGGGGCTGTTCTTCCATTTTGACGACCTGCTGCCCGGGCTGGAAGGCCTTCCGGTCGATCCGGCCCGTGCGGCCGAGATCGGCGCGAGCATGACGCTGCCCGCCTATCGCGGCCGGGGCTATATGTCGATGCTCAACCGCGCGCTGGTCCGCGAGGCCCGGCAGGCGGGCGTGCGCTGCCTGCTGGCGACGGCCCATCCCGATAATACGGCGAGCAACCGCTCATTGCAGCGGATGGGGATGCAGCAACGAGCCACTTTCCTCCGGGGCGCATACCTGCGCACCCTTTACCTGATGGACATTTAGCGCGTCCGGCGTTTGACGTCGGGGCGATTCGGGGGCTGTCCGCCCGGTCCCGGTGCAAAGCCGTCCGCCGGTCGGTCTGCTGGGCGTTTTCCCTTCCCGGGATGTCCTTCTTTTGTCGGCTGCGCTTTCCCTGTCCGGCGCGCTTTTCCCCAGGCCGTCCGGTTTCCGCCTGCTGCAGCCGTGCGCCTTTTCGCGCGCTGGCCCCCGCCATGCCGCTCTTTGCCTGCATTTCCCGCCCGGGGCGTATTCTTTCCGCAGCCGGGTTCCGCATGCGGACTTTCCGTCCCGGGTCAGGCCGCCCCGGGTTGCGCTGAGGGTCGTTCGTCGGTTTTCCCGTGCTTTTTGCGCCGGGCCTGCTGGCGCGAGTAGATACGGTCGACGATCACGGCGATCGCCCCGTCGCCCGTCACGTTGGTGGCTGTCCCGAAGCTGTCCATCGCGATGTAGAGGGCGATCATCAGTCCCTGTGCCATCTCGTCGAACCCGAGCATCGACTGCAACAGGCCGAGCGCGGCCATGATGGCCCCGCCCGGGACGCCCGGCGCCGCGACCATCGTCACGCCGAGCATCAGGATGAACCCGGCCATCTGCCCGAAGTGCATCTCCATGCCCGACATCAGCATGATGGCCATTGCGCAGGCCACGATCTTCATCGTGCTGCCCGACAGGTGGATCGTTGCGCAGAGCGGTACGACGAAGGCGGCGAGCTCGCGGTTGACGCCGTTGCGGATCGTCTGCTCGAGCGTCACGGGGATCGTCGCGGCCGACGACTGCGTGCCGAGGGCCGTCGCGTAGGCCGGCAGCATCGTGCGCAGCAGGCGGAGCGGGTTACGGCGGCCGACGATCCCGGCCACGAGGAACTGGATCAGCAGCAGCGCGACGGTCAGTATGAAGATCACGGCGATGATCTTGACGAAGACCGCCATGACGCCGGCCACCTGTCCCGAGGTGGTGATCGAGAGGAAGATGCCGAAGATGTATAGCGGCAGCAGCGGGATGACGATCCCGGCGATCACGCGGTTGATGATCTCCTTGAAGTCGTCCATTACGCCCTTGAGCGCCTTGCTTCCCGTCACGGCCATCCCGAGTCCGAGCGTGAAGGCGAGGATGAGCGAGGTCATAACGCCCATCAGCGGTGGCATGGCGATCGTGAAGTACGGGGCGAGGGCTGCCGAGGCCGGTGCGTCGGCAAAGGCGGCGGCGTTCTGGGCCGGGTCGAGCAGCCAGGGGTAGGCGAGGTCGCAGGCCCCGTAGGTGAAGAAGCCCGAGAAAAGCGTGAACCCGTAGGCCAGCGCCGAGGTGATCGCCAGCAGCCTTCCGGCTCCGCGTCCGAGGTCGGCAATGCCCGGGGCGACAAGCCCGAGGATCAGCAGCGGGATGATAAAGTCGAGAAAATTGCCGAACAGCCCGTTGACCGTCAGGAAAATGCGTGTGGCCCATGCGGGGAAGAACATCCCGCACCCGACGCCCAGCGCAATGGCGATCAGCACGCGTGGCAGCAGTTTGATATGGAATCGTTTCATGGTACGCGGAAAATAGAGATTCAAGTTAAGGAGAATCCGCGGCATTTGCAAGCCGCCGGTCCGTCTCCCGGTCCGGGGTGCGTGATCCCACCTCTGCAAACTTGATGCTACGACGTTCCCGTGGCGCTGCAAAAGACGCCTGTTTCGCCAGGTCCTTCCCGGTGCATATTCCCGGGCCCTGTCCCATGCTTCGGCATTCCTCGCTTCCGTCTGCCCGGAAGGGGCCGCGGCAGGTTTACGAGGATTTCCGCCGGGTATTCCCGCCCTGTCGCCTGCCGTTCACCTATCCGGCGAATGTTCTACATGCCGTCGGGTCAAGTTTCGTTCCGCGGCTGTTGTGTCGGGGCTGACGCCGGCAGCTCCTGCGGTTGCCGGATGCTCAGTGTACCCGCGCCGTCTGCCAGCGTTCTCGGTCAAGACTGCCGCACCGGCCCGTAGGCGGGCCGCTCCTTCTGCCGATCTCCCTCAAGGATCGCTTCCGCAGTTGCCGGATGCTCAGTGTACCCGTGCCGTCTGCCAGCGTTTTCGGTCTGGACTGCCGCACCGGCCCGTAGGCGGGCCGCTCCGTCTGCCGATCTCCCTCAAGGATCGCTTCCTCGGTTACCGGATGCTCAGTGTACCCGCGCCGTCTGCCAGCGTTTT
>JAFQJK010000050.1 GCA_017415005.1 Rikenellaceae bacterium | reverse complement strand
TCCCCGCCCCGCGGCCCGGGCCCGGGCCGACGACATGCTACAGGCCGACAAGCTGACCCGCTGGCTCGCGGCTTATGATATTCCCGCAGCCACACAACGCACGGTGGGCATCGTGATGGCCGGCAACCTGCCGATGGTCGGGTTCCACGACCTGCTGTGCGTGCTCGCCGCCGGACACCGCTGTCTCATCAACCCCTCGTCCAAGGACCGTGCGATGACCGACTACCTGATCGGGCGCCTGCGACAGCTCGCCCCCGGCCTCCCCCTCGCGTATTGGCATGACGAGCCGGTGGATGCAGTGATCGCCACCGGCAGCGACAACACGAACCGATACTTCCGCAGCCGCTTCCACGACATCCCGGCCCTGCTCCGGGGCAGCCGCCACAGCGTGGCCGTCCTCACAGGCCAAGAAACCGACGACGAGTTGCAGGACCTTGCCGAAGACATGTTCCGATATAACGGCATGGGATGCCGCAGCGTGAGCCGCCTGTTCGTTCCGCCCGGATACGACATCCGCGCCCTGGCGGCCACGCTCGGCCGCTACCGGGGTATAAACCCCAAATACCGCAACAATTACCGACAGGCACGGGCACTGGCCCTGATGCAAGGCAGTACGTTCACCGATGGAGGTTTCTTCCTGCTCGTACCCGCCGACGGATTCCCCGACACCCTGAGCAAGATCACGTACAGCGAGTATCGGACCCCGGACGAAGTACAGGCATGGCTCGCCACGCACGATCGCAAGCTGCAATGTATCGTAGGCCGCGATCAAGCGCACCCGCGCGGGGTAGCATTCGGCCGCGCCCAGCATCCGTCGCTCACCGACTATGCCGACGGCCGCGACACGATGCAATTCCTGACCGGACTGACTGTTCCCTCGCGGACCCTCCATTCCAACTCAAATTAGTTACTTCCCATGAAATTCAGCCCCAACCGCTTCTTTTGCACATTATTTTGTCTCACCCTCTCATCGACAGTTTCCGCCCAGATCATTTCCGATTCGACAGTGCAGGTCTGCGCTTACTGGCAGCAGGGCGACCGATACACCTACCAGTGCACGGAGCGTAAATACAAGGTCGTCAACGGCGACACGACCGATCTGTACCGCACTTCGGAATGCCGTACGTTCGAAGTCGTCAAAGCCACAAAGCGTACCTACCGGATCGAACTCACCTATTCCGATTTCCGGCATAGCGATCCCGACGAAGCACGGCTTTACGCCGCCATTGAAGCGGTATCCGGCCCGACCCGCATCGTGTTCGAAACCGACGAGTGCGGATCGCTGGAACGCATCGTCAACCTCAAGGAGTTGACCGCCCAGATCCGTGCAGCCGTCGAGGTAATAACCGACTCCCTCTGGAATTCGCTCGACGACGAGGCTCAACAACTACTACCCCGGCAGGCATTCAAACAATACCTGACAGCCAAAACGGCCGATCCGGCCTTGATTGCCGGTGCTGTGCTCGATGACATCGGCCGAATGTTCTTCTTCCACGGCATTCGCCTCGACCTGGATAGCGAGTATACGGGGTCCGAGCAGTTCACTTCCCTGTTCGGAAGCGCCGAACCTATCGAGGCCGAAACGCGATTCTGGGCCGACAGTGAACTGACCGATAAATACAGCGGAGTCTTCCGTACCTATACCGGGATCGATGCCAGGGAAGTACTGGCCGGAACGATCAACGAGGCACTCAAGCTGTTCGCCGAAGCTCCCCGAGAGCTGCCGGCCTCCATGCGCGACAGCCTCCAGGCCACGATGGAACAATATACGGTCGAGGAGATACACTTCGATACAGGCTGGCCGTTGCATCTTGTTTTCGACCGATATCTATCGGTACAAAACACACAAGATCCTGCGAAAAACAATATGGTCGGACTGCACCGAAGCATCGACATCGTCCTGCCTGCTTCCAACGAGGGCACAGAGAGCCCCTGCGACGAACTACGCGGCCCCCTCACCGCCCAGTGATCCGCTCTATCGGCACAAATCCGGCAGGAGATTTTTCACACAGACCCCATTCATAATCTCATAATAATGGCGACACACAGGCATCGCAGACAATATTACTGAGCACGGTTCCCCTGAATTGCGGGCGACCGTTTCGTCAAACCTCCGATTTTTTGTATCTTTGACTTCGCTACAAACCATACAAACTGCCATACCATGTCGATGATCCTCAAATTCCGCATGCTCAGCGACGAGAGCGACCGTTTCCTGCGCGACTACGAAGTGCCTTACGATATGAACCTGCTCGATTTCCACAACTTCCTGTGCAAAGACCTGCGGTTCGATCCCTCGTCGGGCATGACTTCGTTTTTCCTTTCGAACGCGGGCTGGGACAAGCTGACCGAGTTCACGCAGATCGACATGGGCATGGGCGACGACGATCCTCACGCCCCGGTACCCATGGCCAGCGTCACACTGGGCCAGGTCGTCCACAACAACCGCGACCGGCTGATCTTCCTGTTCGACCTGCTCGGCGAGCGGGCCCTCTTCCTCGAGCTGACCGGCGCGGACAAAGCACGCCTCGGGATCGACTATCCGCGTGTCGCAATGGCCGAGGGAGCCGCTCCCGACCAGTTCGATCCCGATGCCACCCCACGCGAGCGTTCCATCTTCGACGAGGCGATGGGCGAGTTCGATGGCTTCGAGGGTGACGACAGCTATGAGGACGAGTATTAGCAAAACGCTGGTCGTCGTCCTGGGCCCCACGGCAACGGGCAAAACGGCGACAGGTATCGCCCTGTCGCGCCGGTTCGGAGGTGCCCCGATCCTTTCGTCCGACTCGCGGCAGGTCTACCGGGAGCTTCCCATCGGCACAGCGATGCCCACCGCGGCTGAACAGGCCGCCGCGCCTCACTATTTTGTCGCCTCGCGCAGTATCCACGAATTCTATACGAGCGGCCGGTACGAGACCGACGCACTCGCACTGCTCGACGAGCTCTACCGCACGCACGACCTCGCGCTGCTCGTCGGTGGCTCGGGCCTCTATATCGACGCGGTATGCAAAGGCATAGACGGTGTCCCGGCGACTAATCACGAGCTACGCGCACAGTTGCTCGGGCGCCTCGAAACCGAGGGCGCCGCCCCGCTGCTCGACGAGCTGCACCGCCTCGATCCGGTCTATTACGAACAAATGGACCGTCGTAATCCCAAGCGCATCCTTCGGGCCCTCGAGGTCTGCCTCGAAACCGGACAGCCGTACAGCGCCCTACGCAGTGGCCAGGCCAAGCCCCGTCCGTTCCGCATCGTGAAGATCGGCCTGTCGATCGACCGTGACGAGCTGTATGAGCGCATCAACCGCCGGGTCGACCTGATGGTCGCCGACGGGTTGGAGGATGAAGCACGCGCGCTCTACCCCCATCGGGAGCTCAATGCCCTCCAGACCGTAGGATATAAAGAGTTTTTCGAGTTTTTCGACGGAACGGTCACACGCGACGAGGCCATCGAACTCGTCAAGCGCAACAGCCGGCGCTATGCCAAACGTCAACAGACCTGGTTTGCCCGCGATCCGGAAATCCGCTGGTTCCCCTACCGCGACACCGATGCCATGATCGGATATATCCGCGAGCAAACAGGGACGACCCGATAGCGCCTCGCCCATCCGCGACACGACACTCCGGACTATCCGGAGGACGTCCCTCCGGACATGCCGACACCCGCCCCGTTTGCAGGACATACCGGAGCCACGTTCCCGGTTTAAATCCGGGCAGGCAGGACGGAACGTTGTGCCCCACCATCTATTTATCGTAATACTTCTCGAGCACATCCCAAAGCGTCGTGCGCAGGTTCGAGCTGATCAGCCCGGTATTGGCACGCGAGGGATTGACGCGGTTGCTTAGGAAGACCATGTAAAAGCCCTGGTCGCGGTCGATCCAGATCATCGTACCCGTATAACCCGTGTGACCGAAACTGTGCCGACCCCCGAGCTCCTTGCCGGGCGCCCGCTTGTCGAAACCGAGCCCCCGGTAAATACCCCGCGGGCTCAGCGGTGACGAGGTGAATAGCAACACCGTCTCCTCCGACAGGATACGGTCGTCCCCCGCCATGCCACCCCGGAGCAACATTTCGCAATATCGTGCCAGATCGCGCCCGCACGAAAAGATGCCGGCATTGCCGCTCACCCCGCCGCAGACCGCTGCAAGCTCGTCATGCACATATCCCCGCACGGTCCCGCGGCGCAACAGCATATCATGCTCAGTCGGCACGATCCGGTCCGGCGTAGCCCATTCCAACGGACAATAGCCCGTGTCGTGCATCCCCATCCGGTCGAACAGGGGTCTTGTCACCTCCGCCAGCGACTCGCCGGCGATCTGCTCGACGATCTGCTGCAACAGCAGGAAATTAAGGTCGCTATACACGTATTTACCCCGCCGTGACGGGCTGTATCTGGCAGCCAGCTCGTCGCGCAGCAGTGAATCCACCTCCGGACTCACGTATACGCTGCCGCCTGCGCAGCGATAGCCGGCCAACGGCTCGCAAGCCACAAGCACCGAATCGTACACAATGTCGCAACAGGCAAAAAGATTCTTATCGACCCTGTGCGGATACGCTTCGCTCCGGGTCTGCGCGAACAGGCGCTCCCCATCCTTCGCATTGCGTGTCAACAGCGAGTAGACCGCCACATTGCCCAGTCCGGAGGTATGGGTCAGCAGCTCGCGGACAGCGATCTTCCCCACTTCGCCCGCACCATACTGGGGCAGATAGGCCCCCACCCGGGCATTGAGGTCGATGCGGCCGTTGTCGTACAGCCACATCACAGCCAGCGTCGTCGAGACCACCTTCGTGCACGACGCGATATCGTACAGATCGTCGGCTTTCACCGGCCAACCGCTCTCGTAATCCTGATCCCCGAACTGCCGGTCGTAGACCACACCCCGGCGCGTCCCCACCGTCAGCGTCGCTCCCGGATAGTAGTGCCGGGCGACACCGGCCTCCATGATCGAGTCAAGTGTCGCGCTGACCGCTGAGGCCAGCGGTCTGGGATGTCCCGCCCCCGCAGCATCATCCGACGCCCACGCCGCAACGGGCAGCAAGACTGCCAGTAACCAACCGTACAATCTCATCATCTCCTTCGGGGTTTGATTTTCAGGTCCTGCAACGCCACGGCGGTCTCTCCGTTGCCATCGGCCGTCGAGACGATCCGGACGGCTTTGACCGGACCTGACGGACGGATCACCGCCACGCCATCGGCCAGATCGCCTGCCCGCCGGTATGTCGCTCCGTCGGACGACCACTCGACATAGCCCGAGGGCACAAGGTAGCGAGGCATATAATACAGTCCGGTGCGGACCTCGATACTCTCGCAATCGACCGGTTGCTTAAAAGTATAGGTAAATCTATCACCCTTCACGCAGCTTCCTGCCGTGCGCACATAGCTGGAGAAGTTGTAATCCGTGGCATTAGCGAGCGGAAAGCGGCGGTTCTCGGGGATCGTGCTCGTCAGTGTCACGGACGGCTCGATATAGGGCGAGGGGCGGAACTCAAAGCGCAGCTCTCCCGGCCGGGGCACGGGATTGCTCACCGTGATCCGCATCACGCCCGCCCGGGCTTTGGGCTCGGCATAGAACCGCAGGTTGTGGAGCGGATCGAGTGCAGCGCCGTTACGAATGATCGTATAGCTCGTGTCGGGAGCCACGACCCGGAGCGATGTGATCCGCAGCCCGGGGTCCGACGAATAGACCTTAAGGTACCACAGGCCGTCACGATCGACCAATTCGCTCAGCGGCAGCTCATAGGTCCGCGTGGCACCGGCCCCGATCTGCTCGGTCCGGGAGGCGACAACCACCTGCACCGGTCCCTGACGCCCGTTATGGAAGGTACGGAACAGGTAATCCTGAGGACGGTCGGCCCGGAGTGGTCCGGTATAAAGGATCGCATCGTCGCCAGGCACGCCGCCACCGGCCGTATAGCGGACCTCTGCCCCGGGGAAAGGCGGTGTCACGGAGATCTGCCCGTCACGCAGCTCCACTTCGGCCGGGAATACCCGGTAGCCGATCCCCATCGCAGCGAGCCGGTCCAGATGGCTCGTGGTCAGCCGGCGGTAGAAACCGTTCCAGTTACGCGCCTCGGGCTGGCTCCACCCGACCTCGGACAACGCGCAGATACGCGGGTACGACTGGTATTCAAGGAAGCCGTCCGGCTGTCCCAGCTCAGACCAGAAACCGCCCTCGATCCCATGAATACGCTGCTGCTGGGCCGGAGTGAAGCCGACCTCGGCCGGCTCGAACGAATAGACACGCCGCGTATCGACCATCCCGGCCCACACCTGGCCGCGCTCGTCGGGCGACTGCCTCATGTCGATGTAAAAGTAACTGCCCGGCATCACAATGACGGGATATCCCTTGTCGGCCACCATGCCGCACGAGGCGACGCTCTGCCAGCCGTGGACAACGCTGCTGTCGGGCAAGCGGGTGTCGGCATCGACAACCTCGTCCCAGCCGGCAAACAACTTACCCTGCGACGCGACGATCCTGCCCATCCGCTCCATGAAGTAGGCTTCCAACTGCTTGGCGTTCCTGAGTCCTTTCTGCGTCATCAGGCGCTTGCATTCGGGACAGCGGTTCCACTGTCCCGGTTCAACCTCATCACCGCCCAGATGGATATACCGCCCGGGGAACAGTTCAGCCAACTGGCGGACGATCTCGGCAAGCATCGCATAGTTCTCCTCGCGCGCAGCACACCATACGTTACGCCGGTCGACCCCGCGGGGCGATACGTCGGCAACCGCCGGACAGAGAATCTCCGGATAGGCCTTGCCCACCGCCCGGCTATGGCCCGGAAGGTCGATCTCGGGCACGATCTCGACATTGCGCATCGCAGCATACGCTACAACCTCCCGGATATCGTCCTGCGTGAAGAATCCGCCGTAGCGCCGGTCCCACGCACCGTATATGGGAGGCACCTTCTCGTCCGGGCCCCGCCACGCCCCCACCTCGGTCAGCCTCGGATAACCCTTGATCTCGATGCGCCAGCCCTCATCGTCGGCAAGATGCCAGTGCAGCCGGTTGATCTTGTGATGCGACAGGTTGTCGATATACTTCAGGACCATCTCTTTCGGGAAGAACGTGCGGGCCACGTCGAGCATCATCCCGCGGTACGCATAACGCGGATAGTCGACCACTGCCACGAAAGGCACCTCCAACGGATGCGGATCGGCTGCCGGCTCTTTGGTGTATACCGATGCAGGCAACAGTTGCAGGAAGATTTGTAACGCATTGAAGACGCCCCCCCGGTCTTTGCCGCGTATATCAATCCCGCCCTGGGTCACGCTTAGCAGATAGCCCTCGGCAGGCATTTGCAGCGAGTCGACGATCCGCAGCCGTATCGCGTTGAGCAGTCGCGGTGCCGGCGTCACGGCGAGCGGGGCACCCACCACAGGAGCCAGGTACTCGTTCAGGTACGCTGCCAGGTCTGTGCAATCGTCGGTAACGATCACGGTCGACGCCGAAACGGGGAAACGGCCGTCGAACCATTCAGCTTTGACCGGCTGGGGCACGAGATTGCGGGCACCCCCCAACGAGGGCAGCAAAAGGCAAAGGATCAGGATCAGCTTATTCTTCATAGAGGAGATAGGGTTTGCGCTGCTCGCGGAAGCGGGCGACATCGTCCGACCAGCGGGCGCGTATTTCATCGGCTTCGGCACCGGCCATGATCATTTGCCGCACATAGGCGACACCGATCAGGCACTCGAACATCGGCGTAAAGAACTTCTCGCCGAGACCGAGCGCGCGGTACGCTCCGATCACATAGTCAAGATTGATGCCGGCAGCGATCAGCTGCTCGTCGGTCGGTCCCCCGCGCAGATCGACCCCGTGGCACAGCTTGTCTTTCTGGGGCGGATTCCTGGCACCCTCGGTCGCACGGGGCGTAAAGTCGAACGCTCCCTTCAGCGCCGGATGACCGTAGACCTGGAACGGGAAGTGCGTTCCGCGTCCGATGCTCACCGGCGTCGCCTCAAAATAACAGAGCGACGGGTAGAGGTAAACCGAGCGCATGTTAGGCAGGTTGGGCGACGGCTTCACCGGCAGCTCGTATCGCATGCTGCGGATATAGCCCCGGCACGGGACCACCGTCAGTTTACACCGCACCCCGTCGCCGAGCCATCCTTCGCCGTTGATCATCCGGGCCAGCTCACCGAGCGTCATGCCATGCACCACCGGGATCGGATGCATCCCGACGAACGAACGGTAGCGCTCCTCAAGGATCGGCCCGTCGACATACATTCCGTTCGGATTGGGACGGTCGAGCACAACAAGCCGCTTGCCTGTCCCGGCACACGTCTTCATCATATAGTGCATCGACGACAGGTAGGTATAGTAGCGCAGTCCCACATCCTGGATGTCGAACACGATCACGTCGGCCTTGCGCACGTCCTCGGCACGGGGCTCCTTGTTAGGCCCATAGATCGACACGACCTCGATCCCCGTGCGGGCATCGGTGTACGAGGCCACGTTCTCGCCGGCGTCGGCATCGCCCCGGAAACCGTGCTCGGGCGCAAACACGACGGTAACGTCGATCCCCCGGGCAAGCAGCGTATCGACCAGGTGCACCCCATCGACCGTCCCGGTATGGTTGGTCAGTATCCCTACCCGCTTGCCCTCGAGCAACGGCAGGTAATCGTTCATGCATTGGGCCCCCGTAATGACGTTATTACCTGCCACACAGTGACAGGTAATAACCAGCGTTGCCCCGATAGCAGCGAGTATTTTCCACATAACAAATCCTGTTTTATTCCACCGTTACCGACTTGGCCAGGTTACGCGGCTGATCCACATCCCGCCCCTTGTTAACGGCGATATAATAAGCAAAGAGCTGGAGCGGGATCGACGCGATGATCGGCGAAATACACTCGTCGACCTCAGGCACCTCGATGCAGTAATCCGCAATGTTGCGCACCACATCGTCCCCCTTGGTCACAATGGCGATCACGCGGCCCTTGCGCGCCTTGATCTCCTGGATGTTGCTGACCGTCTTCTCGTAGATACTGTCATTGGTGGCGATCACCACCACCGGCATCTCCGTATCGATCAGCGCAATCGGGCCATGTTTCATCTCGGCTGCAGGATAGCCCTCGGCGTGGATATACGAAATTTCCTTCAGCTTGAGCGCCCCTTCGAGCGCAGCGGGATAATTATAGCCCCGGCCGAGATAGATGAAATTATGGGCATAGGTAAAGATCTTGGACAGGTCGCAGATCTGATCATTCAGTGCGAGTACCTCGCTGATCAGCTCGGGCAGGTTACGCAGCGTGCGGACCACCCGGCCGAACTGCTCAGGGTCAATCACACCCCGCTCGCGGGCGATCGTCAGCGCCAGCATGGCCAGTACGGTCACCTGACCCGTGAACGCTTTGGTCGATGCCACGCCGATCTCGGGTCCTACGTGGATGTATGCTCCCGAATCCGTAGCCCGCGGGATCGACGATCCGATCACATTGCAGATACCGAAAATAAACGCGCCCTTGCTTTTGGCGATCTCGACGGCGGCCAGCGTATCGGCCGTCTCGCCCGACTGCGACAGTGCGATCACAATGTCATCCTTGCAGATCACCGGGTTACGGTAGCGGAACTCCGAGGCATACTCCACTTCGACCGGAATCCGGCACAGGTCCTCGATCAGATGCTCGCCGAGCAGGGCCGAGTGCCACGAAGTGCCGCAGCCGATAATCACAATACGCTTGGCCTTGCGGAACTTCTCCCGGTTGTCGAGCACACCCGACAGGATCACGTCGTCGCGCTCCATGCTGATACGTCCGCGTATACAGTCGAAAATGGTCCGGGGCTGCTCGAAGATCTCCTTGAGCATGAAATGCGGATAGCCGCCCTTCTCAAGCTGGCTGATGCTCATATCGAGCTGCTGCACGTTAAGCTTCGTCTCAACGTTGTTCAGGTTGACCACTTTGAGCGGCTTGTTCCGGTTAATGATCGCTATCTCGCCGTCATTAATGTAAACCACTTTATCCGTATACTCGACGATCGGGGTGGCATCCGAAGCAAGAAAATACTCGTCGTTGCCCAGCCCGATGACCAGCGGACTGCTCTTGCGGGCAGCTATGATCTCGTCGGGATTGCCCTTCTCGATAATGGCAATGGCATAAGCGCCCACGACCTTACGCAACGCAAGCTGCACGGCCTCGAACAGCGAACACTCGTTCACGCTCTTGACATACTCGATCAGTTGTACGAGCACCTCGGTATCGGTGCAGCTCTTAAACGTATATCCATTCTGGATCAGAGCCTCCTTCAGCACATTGTAGTTCTCGATGATCCCGTTATGGATCAGGGCCAACGACCCCGACTCCGAATAATGGGGGTGTGCATTCACGTCGTTCGGCTCGCCATGCGTAGCCCAGCGCGTATGGGCAATGCCCAGCTTCCCCGTGATATCTTTCGATTCGGCAAAACGTTCGAGGTCGGCAACCTTACCGCGGGTCTT